>JBFZFJ010000243.1:0-3278 GCA_041306405.1 Verrucomicrobiales bacterium
GGAAAGATGCCACTCGTTACGCCCATGTCGCGATTGAAGGCGTAAGCAATTTGGTTCAGGACCGTGGCTTGGGTTGCTTTATGCCCGAAGCGGCCGAGGCGGAGGATTGCGGGATCAAGCGGATCCGGAACGATATTGGCGTGGCCGGAAATGCCGTCCCCGTTGGCATCCTCGGGATCGGCGAGGGCGAGAATCGTGCTTTCGGGAACGGCCTCCAGAAGACCCAAGCCGATGAGCGGCGACGCCATGCGCAGGGAATAGAATGCGGGCGTGACGCCGCTGAATTGCAACTCCGGCTTGCGAAGGGTGTAAGTTGTGCCATCGCCGTAGGCGCCTGTGATTTCGGTGTATCCTTGCAAACTAACCCCCGCCTCGGGCGTTCCTTCGGTGGAGTGAGGTTGCAGTTGCTCGCCAAGCAACGGATGCGGCGCACCGTTCTCCCATGACGCGACCTTGACGACAGCCCGGTCGACGGTTTCGCCGACCGCCGGCAGCAAGGATCTTCCATTGTTCGCGTGGCAGGCGACACAGCTCTGTGCGACGAATCCGGGCCCCACCCTGCCGATATGCTCGGCGAAAACCGGATTCCCTGCTTCGGAGTGCGCGCCGGTGCGGAAATCGGTATGGTGGAGACGACGTCCTAGCAAGAAGAGCTGCCCGCTCTCCGGCGTGATGTTCCCGGCCATTTGCTTGTAGCGGCTCTGCGGTTCGTTCGAATACTGGTAGGGCAAAGTGGTCATTCCGCCTAGCCACGCCTCCTCCGGTAGCGGGAAGGAATCGAACGACGTGACCCCGACCACTTTGTTGGTTTCTGCCTCCCAGTCCTTCGCATACCAAGGAACGACGCCCTGGCCGACCACGTAGAGGAAGGCGGTGCCATAGTAGTTGTTACGTCCATGGCGGGGCGCGAGCAGGAACTGGCTCAGCTCCACCTCTATGCGGTCGCCGACCCGCAGGAGCCGGTTTTCGGGCATCTGCCGGGCGACTGTGGCTGTGTAATTGAAGTCGGTCTCCCCCGTGTAGCGGACGGAAGCGTTCGTCGAGACAAGAGCCACTCCGGCGTTGAGATAGTCGGACTGGTTGTTGTGGTAGCCGGAGAGCGGCGAACCGATGTTGAAAAACGTGCGGAACTCCGCGGGGTTCAACTGGGCCTGCGTGGTGATGTTGAAAACGACTTCGTTGCCGCCTTTGGCCACCTTGTCGATGATCTCGATCTGGGCAACCCGCTGCTCCCAGTAAAAGGGCAGATAGTGGTCGTATTTGTAGGACGCGGAAAGCTCGGGTCCATCGGTTAAAAGGTAGCCAATGCCCTCGCGTGCATGCCGATCGCGGGCGCGATCAGCCAAACGTGTAATTTTGGCCGTGGAAGTCTCGATCACGGGAGCGGGCTGCAGCAGGGTGTCCGCATTGTAGAGGGGCATGAAAGCCGCGGCCTCTTCGGGTTGGCCCTCGAGGATCACCGCGCCGAGCTGGCCGGGGCCGTCCGCCGACAGACCGATAACGACGATGTGGTAAGTTTGACCGGGTTCGAGGTCCGGAAGAGTTGCGGATTGGACAAGCCCCACATCGACTGAACGATCGAGGTTGTCCTGGGAGGTTCCGTAGAGAATACGGTAGCCTGTCAGGCCGGCCGAAGCTGAGTCATCCCACGCGAGGCTGATTGTGCCCGCCATGCCGGTCGGCACGAGCCGCAGATTGGAAGGCGGAGCGGGCGCGACGAGCGGGCGCGTCAACCTGTAGAATTTGTGATCTTCTTCCATGAGCACGTGGCTCGAGGCCGTGCCTCCGGCACCGACCACTGTCGCGACAGGCGACCACTCGGGCGAGGTCAGTGAGTCCGTCTGTTCGATTTGGTAAGACAAGCCCTCGATGGATGGCCAGGACAGGCTCACGACTGGTCGTGTCGCGGAGGCGATGATGTGTGTTTCGTCCGGAGTCCCCGGAACCAAAGTCGGCGAAGAAAACTCCACGTCGTCGAGGAACACCTCCCCGCCGGCATCGTCACCGCCGGTGGCAAAATACCAATCGATCCGCGCGCTGGTCGCGTTGTCCGGAGCAGTGACTGGAGATGCGGTGACCTTGGTCCATGCGTTGTCGCCGCCGGTGAAGTTGACCCAGCCGCCGTAGGTGACGGTGGCATCGGGCCCCACCCACGAGATGCGGTAATGCTGCACGTAGGACGGACCGAAGCTGACTTGTCTGGCGTGGAAGGAAAGCGTGTAGGATGTCCCGGGAACAACGTTCGGCACGGTTTTAGACAACTGCGACCCGATGTTCCTCCCGGTGATATAGCTGCGCAGGGATGATGCGCCGCGGTGCGGATCGGCCGCGGAAATCGCGTGGCTCGAACCGAGTTGCCAGCCAGCGGCTCCGGCTTCAAAGCCCGGGTTGGCATTGGCCAGGGTGTTGGTGGGGACCCAGGCATCACCCGAACCCGGCACGGTTTCCATCACGCGATAAATGCGTCCGTCGCGCGCCCCATCGTAAGCGGCTTGGGGTGAAACATTGCCGGGAAAGCGCTTGCCAAGGTCGGCCCACGGCCCCTGCCCCGGAGGAGCAGACCACTGCACTTGATAACTATGGCCCGGCGTCGGCGTCCATGAAATCTCGATCTCGGGGGCGAGATCAACGGTCCATGGACTACCCGCTCCCGTGGAAAGTGGGAGAGCAGCGCAAGCCAAGATCACAGAAAGCCGCAGCAACGGGAAAAAGGATTTTCTCAGTAAGGCCAGCTGGGAGTCGATCCGGCGTTTTCTGGACACTCTGAAGGCGTGTTCCCAACTTTTTATCCGGGTCCGGAGACCATGAACACCGCGCTGCGCAGTATGGCAAGTTTGCTCGGACATCATGACTTTGTTTGGATCAGTGATGATCTGCGCTGGCCGACTCAAGATGGTTCAGCAGCTCTTCCGCTTCCAGGCATTGACCGGTGCGAAGCAGGCCGGAAATCCGGTCCAACTCTTGTTTTTCGGCATTCCCCGCTCTCCGCAGCGCAAAGAGGCGCGCCGGGAGCCGGAGATCTTCGGCTGTGAAAGTAAAGGCATCGCCCAATTCCTTGCGGCGGGCACCCTGAATGGCTTCCAAAGCCGCGTAGCCATCCTCGTGCGTCGGTTCTATCACCGTGCCTTCGCCGTAATCATTCCACGTGACGAGCTGTACGACCGGCCAAGGGCCTTCCATCGCGGCCCGAAGCGTTTCGCGCATGGTGCGCCCTTCGCGCCGACCAAGGTTGAGCAGGCTGGTTTCGTAGACGTCCTCGAATCCGGGATAGGCCGACG
>JBFZFJ010000244.1:0-11305 GCA_041306405.1 Verrucomicrobiales bacterium
GTGCAGCGGCGCGTTGCTGGCTAACAGCGGCAGCCGGAGATGGGCCGCCAGATCGACGAGCTCGCGGTTCAGCCGGCCGTCGTCCCGCAGGCCGTGGCGGTGAATTTCCACATAGACGTTGGCCCGGCCGAAAAGCCCGGTCAAGTGCTCGGCGGCGCGCAGCGCGCCCTGCCGGTCGTTGGCCAGCAAGGGACGGCAGAGCGGTCCGTCGCGGTCGCCGGTGAGGGCGAGCAGATGGTTTCCTGTTGCAGAAAACCCGTGATCTTCGCCCGGCAGCAGGTGGCGGTCCGTGAGATGCCGCGACAGCGCCCGATAGCCGTCGCGCGAGGCGCAAAGCACCGGAAAGCGCGTCCCGTCCGGCAGATCGAGCACGCTGCCGACCACCGCGCGGACGCCGCATTCCTTGGCCGCGTGGTGGGCGCGGGCGGAGCCGTAAAAGCCCGCGCGGTCGGTGATGGCGATGGTTTCGTAGCCGAGTTCCGCGGCGCGCCGGATCATGGTTTCCGGCTGGCTCGCGCCTAGCAGGAACGAGAAGGCGGAATGCGCGTGCAGCTCTGCGAACTCCGGTTTCATCGGTAAATCCCGTCGAGTGTCCAGCGGTCCGGCGTTTGGAAAACGAGCCGCAGCAGATGGCCGCCCGCCAGCTGGACGTCCCACTCCAGCCGCTGCCACGCTCCGGCCGGTTCCCACCACGCGCCGGACGCCGGGAAGGGGCCGCGGCGGCCGGTGATTTCGCCCGGATGCGGGCCGTTGAGCAGCGCCATCGGCCACGGCTGGCGGCCGCGCCATTCGTAGGCCACCGCGATTTCACGGGGCGGGCGGAACCGGTGCAAGGGCACCGGGCAGTCCGGCCGGGCTAACGGATTTGTGGGCGCCACCCGGTTTCCCGCCGCCGGGAGCAGGCTGAAGGCGTCCGGCGAAAACGACTCCGCCGGCACCGGGATGCCGACGCGTCCCGGGCCTAGCAGCGCTTCGAGTTTCGCCAGCGTTTCCGCCCAGCGTTCCGGCTGCGGCAGGTGCCGGCCGAACCATTCGCGCTGCGCCGCCGTGGCGAAGCTCGTCTCGGCATCGAGCTGCAATGCCGCCACCGCGGCGTCGGGCCGCAGCGATTCCAACAAGGTCTGCAGCGGTGCTAACATCCCCTCGACGGCGGTCTGCGGCTCGGGCAGCCGGATCCGCCGCGCCAGCTCGCCGCCGGATTCCAGGATGAGTCTGAAATCCAGCCGGCTCGCGGCCAGATGCCGTGCCGCGAGCCGCCCGGCGAGGGTGTGCAGCAGCCGTTTGAGGGCGAAAACCACGGGCTCGAGCGAGACCACGGCGTCCTCGAAATCGAACGTCTGCGCGAAGGATTCCGGCGGCCGATGGAGGCACAGCAGGCGGCAGGATTTGCCGTGGAGAATGTCGTGCCATCTCCCCGGTTCCGGGCCAAGCCGCTCGACGAGGGCTTGCCGCGGCAGTTTCATGAAATCTCCCAGCGTCCGCAGCCCCCATAAATCCAGCAGCGCGAGCGCAGCGGGGTCTTGCGAGATCGAACCGAGCGCGCCGAGCGGCAACGGCGCGAGATCCGCGAGAGAAACGACGCGTCCCCGCGTCGCCTCGTGTCGGGCGGCCAGATCGGCGAGGTCGGGCGTGTCCGCGCGGGCTTGATGGACTTCCGCGCCAGCCAGCGACAAGCCGTTCAAGGCCGCGCACACCGGCGCCGTCCGACATGATAGATCGAGCGTCACCGAATCCGCCGCCGTCATCTCGACATCCGGCGTGAGCGACTCGCCGAGGAAGACGAGTTCGTCCCGCAAGGCGGTTTCCGCCGCCGGATCGCGCGGGATCACCCGCAGGTCCGGGCAGCGGACGAGCGCCCGGTTGAGCGGCCAGCCCGGCCCGATGCCCGCCCTGCGCGCGGCGCGGTTGATCGAAAGCAGTGGCAGTTTTTCCTGCGGATCACGCGCCCCCCGCACGGCGAGGATGGCGCAGGGGAAATCCCGCGCCGCGGGCTGGCTCCGCAAGGCGGCGGCGACCGGGAAATCCGGGAGATGGAGCGCGGCGAACATGGCGGTCAGGTGGCGCGGCGGATTTGCTCCGGGACGGCGTGCAGGCGCTCTAGCAACTCGCCGCGCGGGCGGTCGAAATCATGCAGCGAAAGCCCGGCGGAGAGCGACAGCCGCAGACTCGCGCACGGCACCAGCGGGAAGGCGGCCAGCACGACCAACCGCCCGCCGGTGCGCTCGACCGTTTGTTTCAGCCGCCACCAGGCCGCCGCCGGAAGCGAGTTGAGATCGCGCCGCGCCACGCCGGTCGCATCCAGCAGCACGAAAGGCAGGTTGCCGTCTTGAACGAGCAAATCCGCCGCCTTGAGCATGTCCAGCGCCGAGGCGCAGCGGACCCATAACAGCTTCGAGCAAGCCGTGCCGGTGAAGGAGCCGGGATCGAAGGCGTCCGCGCCATCGACGAGCGCCAGCTCCGGGTGCGGGCTCGTTTCCGCGGGCTCGCCAAGCAGCCCGGCCACCAGCAGGGCGACGCCCGCGCCGGGCCCCACGGGCACAACCTCCGAGATGGCTCCGACGGGAAAAGCCTCGGCGCGGAAAGGCTTTCCCCGCGGTGCGGGCGACACCGGCTCCGGCCGCAAGCCATGGGCTTGCGGGAACTTGTCGCGCAATTGCTGTCGTAAAATTTCCATTGCCGGCGAGGCCATGGCGGGACCCTAAGGGCATTTTTTTAATGTTCAAGCGAACACTTTAAGGTCCGCGTTTCCGGGCTCGGAGTTCTCGAAATTGCGAATGGCCCCGGGGAGAACTCTCCGGACTTGCTGCCCGCGATGCATGACAAAACATCGCTGAAAAGTGATCCCCGACCGTGGTTCGCGCTGCTGCTCGGCACCTACGTCGTCTGCGGGCTAACGTTTCTCGGTTTCGGCCGGACGCCGTGGCAGGTCGCGCTGACGGTGGGCACCGCCGTCGTTGCGGATTTCCTGCTCGATCGGCTGCTGCGCAAGCGGGGCGGATTTCCGTGGAGCGGACTGATCACTGGCTGCGGTCTTTCGCTGTTGCTCGATTGCGGGTCGAGCACTTGGTTGCCGATGCTGCCGCCTTTGTTAGCGATCGGCTCGAAGCATTTGTTCACGGTCAATGGCCGGCACGCCTATAACCCGGCCTTGTTCGGACTGATCGCGAGCATGGCGCTCGGCGGCGGTCTGGTCTCGCCGGCGCCGGCCTATCAATGGGGCGGCACCTCGGCGATCGCGTTGTTTCTGGCGGGATTGGCGATGGTGGTGTTCATGCCGCGGATCGGCCGCAGTTGGATGGTCGGATCATTTCTGGTTTTCTATCTCATGCAAACCGGGTTGCGCGCCTGGGTGATGCGGCATCACGTGCCGCCCGAGGCGATCTGGCTCGGCACGCTCAGCGCGCCTGCGTTTTTCTTGTTCACTTTCTACATGCTGACCGATCCGGCGACTTCGCCGGTCGGCCGTCGGGCGCAGATCGGCATTGCGGCGGCGATTACGGTGATCGATCTCGGGTTTCATTTCCGCCAAAGTTATTACACGTTGTTTTATGCCGCGTTCACCGTGCAGACGGCGCGTTTCGTATGGGCCTGGTTGAAATGCCGGACGGTGCTTGATTTCAAATCGCTCACTGCCCGCACCGCGCTGGCGGTCGTTCTGGTGTCGGCCGCGCTGCTGCTTTCCCGCAGCCCGCGCGGGGTGACGGAAAACCCCGGCTTCTCGTGGGTGGAGAAAAATTTGTTTCCCTCCGAACAAGGGACCATCCTAACCGATATTGATCCGCGCCTGCAACACATCGGGAAATGGATTCTCTCCATCGGTGACGCGGCGGCGGTGGCGGATGTGGATGGCGATGGCTTGCAGGATCTTTTCCTCACCCGCCCGATGAAGCGCGCGCAGGAACGCTGCACACTTTTCCGGAACACCGGCGGCTTGACGTTTGAACGGGTGGAAATTCCGGCACTTGAAAAAATCCGGAATGATCCGGCGACTTACGGTTTGCCGTCCTGCGCGGTTTTCGCGGATATCGATAACGATGGCGACCAGGATTTGTTCATCGGCATGGGCTTCGGGACGAGTCGCTTCTTTCGCAACGAGCACGTGGAAACAGGCAAGATCGCGTTCACCGACATCACCGAAGCCGTCGGAATCAGCGGCCATCACACCTGCCTCGCCGCCTTGTTCCTCGATGCGGACCGCGACGGCGACCTTGATCTATTGTTAGGAAACTCGATGACGCCCTATTTGCCGGATTATGACAAACCGACTCCGCTCAACCCCTTTCATTTACCACTGCCGGAATACGAGGGCGACCGGAGGATGTTCCATTTCATGCACGCCAGTTGGCACAAGGCGGAAAACGGCGGGCGCAACCGTTTCTATCGCAACCGCGGCGATGGCACGTTTGCCGACGAGGACATCGTCAAACTCGGCATGCCGGAAACGCATTGGACGCTAGCACTGAATTCGGCGGACTTCGATGGCGATGGCTGGCCGGATATTTATGCGGCGTCGGATTTCGGGCCGGACGATGTTTACATGAACGAGCAGGGCCGCGGGTTCCGCAGAATCGAAGGTCCGCACTTCGGCTCGGTCGGGCGCGATACCTACAAGGGAATGAATGTCAGCATCGCCGACTTCGACCGCAACGGCACGCCGGACATTTACGTTTCCAACGTCCATGCCCCGCTTCACGCCGAGGGCAGTTTGTTATGGATGACGGAGCGGACGAAAGACGGGCTTGTCTTCAAAAATGACGCGTCCCGCCGTGGCGCGCTCAATCCGTTCCGCTTCGGCTGGGGCGCGGGCGCGGCGGATCTCGACCTCGATGGCTGGCCCGACCTCGTGCAGGCGAACGGCATGGTGGATGATCACATGGACCGGCGTTTCTCCAAGCCGCGCGACTATTGGTATGTGAACGGCCAAGTCGCCCGCAGCGGCCCGGAAGTGCATGCCTACGCCGACCGTTGGGGCGACACACGCGGCTACTCGATCTGGGGCGCGCAGGCCAACCGCGTGCTGCTAAACCGCGGCGGCACATTTCACGAGGCGGCCGAAATCACCGGGCTCTCACGTCTTGGAAACACGCGCGGAGTCGCGCTCGCGGACTTTGACAATGATGGCGATCCTGATCTTGTTCTAACACTCCAGTTTGATCCCGTGCTGTTCTACGAGAACCATCGTAGCGATTCCGCCGCATGGATCGGCTTCGAAATCGAAGGCGACGGGAAAACCGTTAGCAAGGATGCTGCCGGAAGTGTGTTGTCCGTTTCCCGTGGTGGAGAACATTGGCGCGCCGATGTTCTCAACGTCACCGGTTTTTCCGCCCAAGGCGACCGGCGCATCGTCATCGGGCTGGCAGGAAATCAAGCTGCGGTGCAAGCCCGCATTCAATGGGCGGACGGCACCGCGCAAGATCTCGGCAGTTTTGAAAGCGGCAAATACCACCGCATCCGGAAAGCTGTGGCGAACTCATCGCCCGTGGCTCAGGACGCACGTTGATTTATCCTCCCGAGTAAGTCATTTGTAAGATTTTGATAACCAACGAGCGATTTTTAACCACTGAAACACTGAGAACCGCTGAAGGCACTGAGAAGAGTTTTTAAAAATCAGTTTTCTCAGTGGTCCTCAGTGTTTCAGTGGTTTGATTACCGGTAACCATGGCTTACTCCCGAATTCACACCGGCACCTGCATGCCTTCCGCTTCGGCGAGACGTTTTTGATTGGCGTCGAAAGTGAGAAATTGCTCCGCTCCAAAATGCAGTGCCGTGGCCACATGCAGGATGTCCACCAAGCGATGGCCGTTGATTTCGGTGTATTTTCCGCTGAGCTCTTCTGCAATCCGGTGAACATCCGCCCAATCCGGCGCGACCATCCGGAACACTTCGGACGCGAGGTCGGAGTTGAGGGCGCGCAGCATCGCGGTGGCTTCCGTTTTAGAAAATCCCTTGCTGCGATCTTTGGCGAAGAGCCTCATCTGAAAGCGGATGGATTGCCGGAATTCCAATAGCAAGAGGCTGGAAATAGTCAGTTTTTCGCGAAGGCCTTTGTGAAAATTCACTGCTCGCAGCGATGTGGCCTGTTTGCGATAAAGCGAGCAAAGGAATGAAGTGTCCGGATACGTGATCATCCCTCCTCGCCCTCCAGTTCATCTTCGCGCATCCGACGCACTTCCTCTTCAGAGAAAACACGATCACCCCAGATTTCATCCAATCTTGCCATGAAATCCGGTTGTTTCACCTTGGAGGTTCCAGATCTCGGCGTCGCAGAGAGGAACCCGATCGGCGTCCCGCGTTTTTCGATCCGGATTTCCTCGCCCTCACCCAGCCAGGCCTCGACCTTGGAGAAGTTGTTGCGGAGATCCCTGACGGTGACGGTTTTCATGTGGACAAGATATGTCCACATTTGAATTTGTCAACCTGCGGATGGTGCCGACTTCCGCCTTGGCAGGAGACGTCCGAGGATCAGGCCGGCGAGCAGGGCGGCTCCGCCGATGAGCCATTGTTTGTATCCTTGGAGCGCGGCGATGATTGGATTTCCCACCGGATCGATGCTCGCCTGGATGCGGATGATTTTCCATGCGTCGCCTTCCTTGCGGGCGACGGCGGTCCATTGTGAGGTGAAATCCAAGGTTTTGCCGCTGCGGACTACATGCTCTTTCGCCCGACCTTTGGCGATGGCGATGTTGCCTTCGAAAATCGTGTCATCCGGATCTATGGTCACTTGATAGGTGCCATCTTTGCCGAGGAAATCTTCGACCTTTTTCCAGTAACTCTGGATGCCGTCAAATCCTTTGACCTCGTCGGCCGTGATCATCACCGCGGTGAATTCGTCGGCCAGATGCGGTTTCAGCGCGTTGAGATCGCGGCTGGCGATGGCTTGCTCATAGACCGTGCGCAAGTTGCGGAGGGCGTTCTTGTCGTCCTCGTTGGCGAGGGCGGGCAGAGAGAGGGCGATGAGGAGAGCTAATGTTTTCATGACGGATTGCGGCTTCGCCTGCCATTCTGCCACTTGCTGAACGGCGGGGAAATCAAAAACGCCCGGGTCGCCTCGCCTGCGGCGATTTCAGTGCCGGCGGTGAGCAGGGAATATCCGCCGATCATCGTGCTATCGCCGATTTTCACCGGCGCAAGTAACAAGCTGTTTTCCATGACGTGTGGGTTGATCCGGACGCCGGCGCCGAAGACGACCTTGTCGCCGATTTCTAGAAACCCGCGATCGAGGATGATGGTTCCCGGTGCCCAATAAGTTAGGGCTCCGATGCGCGATCCCCACAGCCGCAGCCATAACGAATAAATTCCAGGCACCAGCCGCAACAGTTCCTCCAACGCGGGAAAACGGAGAAACAAGGCCTGACATTGGAAACACGCCCACCAGCGGAGAAACGCGGACGAGCCGATGGCGATTTCCGGCGGACTGGACCGCAAGGTTTCCCGTAGGAATCTTCCGGGGATTAATGGCGCGAGATACAACACGGCGGGTGCGAGCCACGGGTAGGGTGATAGACAAGCAATCGTCGCCGCCGCGTGCAACAAGGGCACGAGGTTCAGCAAGAGCATGGCGAGGCGCACGCCCTTTCGATCAGCGAATGATTTTTCCGGCATGATGGTTTTCCACATGTTCGTCGGTGTAGCGCGGGCCGCGCCACATCCGCAGGTAGGCTGCGAGCAGGCGGCCGCGTTCGCCGTCATGATCGGGCGTGATTTCCGGCAGATTCAACCACGGCACTGTCGGCCGGGCATGGTGGTTGCGGTGCCAGTTGTGGTTCAGCCATAGCGTGTCCAGCCACTTCCAGGTGCGCAGGTTGCGCGCGCCTTTGAGCACATCGCGCTCGGTGCCGAAGTGATGGACATATTGCAGGGCCGACCACAACACTCCGAAGCTTGCTAACAATAAAAGGTAACGTTCGACCGGCACGTCCCACAGCCACATCCATCCCGCATGCAGGAGAATCACCGCCAACGATTCGATCCGGATTAGCCGGAAATACCGCGGGTTGAGCGAGTCGAGCAGCGCTTGGGTCGGTCGGTCGAAGTCCGCCCAGCGCGCCTTGAGCCAGCGCGGGTTCAGCAGCGCGATGAAATTTCCAAGGACTACCGCCAGATAGAAAAACCCGGTTAGGATGCCGTAAAGTTGCAGCGATTTCCAAATCCGGCTCGCGCCCTCGAAATAAAAATCGAAGGCCTCGTCGTCCGAGCGATTGCGGAGGTGATGGCCGATGTGGCCTTGTCGCAGCAAGTGGAATGGCGCGGGAAAAAACAAGGCCAGCAGCGCGCCAGCGGTTTCGTTGATCGTCCGGTTCGCATGCAGCAGCCCGTGCTCCGCCTCATGCAGCATCGCGTAGGTCGAGTTCATCACCAGCGCGTATCCCACGGCCAGTCCGGCGAGCGCCCATGGTGAATCGACGAAACCCGCCGCGGCTAACAAACCCAGCAGCGCGAGAACCTGCACCGCGGCGATCGCGAGGTTCAGCCGGCCGGGAAGTGGAAAATCCTCGTTCATGGGCGTTCGTAGGCGAGCAGGTGTCGGCCGATGTTTTTAAACTCCGCTTCGGCGCGGTGAAAAACTCCGCCATCATCACGCCGAAAATCCGCGTTTGCAGCCGGCGTTTCCACATCGGCAGCGGCAGCCACACTTGCTCGACGAGTTTGATGTCCCAATGCACGTGATCCACTTCGTCCGCCATGTGTTTGCGGTGCAGCGCGACAAACTCGGGCTCCAGTCCGCTGTCCTTGGCCAAGCATTCCCGCGCCACCGAGATCGATCGTTCCTCCTGCAACAACATCAGCCAGATCCAGCAGGGAAAGGCGAAGGGACGGCGCGCGAACCAAGCCGTCACCGCCCGCATCCGCGCATCGGCCGGGATGAAGACATAGGTCCCCTCGTCCAGTGAAAAGCGGTCCGGATCGCCCCGCCGGTTTATCTCGCGGAACCAGCTTGAATGTCGCCGCTCCTCGGCCTCGAAGCGCCGCAAATCCTCCGCGAGTTCCTCGCCGATCCGGTCCGGGCGTTGGTAAAGCGCAGGCAGCACGTTGGTCGCCAGCAGTTCCTCGAAAAACACCGTTTGCTCGTTTAGATAGAGTGCGTAGAGTTGCGTGTAGCGGAGTTGGTGGCGTGTTTTTAACGATTTCCAAGAAGGCGCGTGCGCCAGCGTCGTCAACCGGGCCGGGAAGAACGGCCGGGAAAAATCGATTGCGGGACGGGTGGTGGCGGCTTCAGCGGGCATGGGAAACGGCCGGGCGGCGCAAGCGTTCGATGAGCAAGCCGAGGAAAGTCCGGTGATCCAGCGCCGGATTCATTCGCGGCACCACCTGGCGACGGTGGAAGTCCGGCAGCAGGCTCCAGTGCAGCGACGGGCGAAGGTGATGCGCGGTATGGAAGCCGTTGTTGAGCAGAATCCAGTTCGCCACCACGCCCGTGACATTCCGCGAGTGATCGTATTCCGATGCGGTGTCGCAGTCCTGGAGTTGCAACAGGTTTATCCCCACCAGCGTCAGCTGCGCTCCTAGCCACGGCAGTATTAGAAACAGCAGGGTCGCCTGCCAATCGACAATTGCTAACAAAATTAGTGCGGCGTAAAAAACCGAGCGCTCCAACACCGCCTGCCGGTAAAGCCGAGGTCGCGAGATTTTCCATTTTGCCAGATCGTTTGGTTTCTCGCGGACCATCGCCACCACCGATCGAAATGGGAACACCAACAGATTGAAGAAATTCCAGCGCGAGCCGACCAAGCTGGTGCGGACGAAATCGTGTTCGGAATCCGGGTTCCCGTGATGCCGTTCGTTGTGTGCCGCGATGATCCCGGTCGGCGGCTGCCCGGAGCCGAACATCAGGAAGACCTGGAAAACGCGGTTCCAGAAACGCCCGTGAAACACCGGTTGGTGCATGTGGTTGTGGGCGATGATGCAGCACACGAAGGCCATCAGACAAGAAGCCGCCACCGCCAGGGGATTCCGCAGCAAGCGGCTCCACGAGCCGCCCAGCAACACCAAGGCCACCACCACGAACACAAGCGTCCGCAAGTCCGCGAGATGGCGGAGCTTGGGAAATAGCCGGTAGAGCTTCATGGGCGCACCCGCATTCCACGCCAGCCAGGGCTACCGATCAAACCTTATCCAAAGTCCTCCCCGCCCTGGGCGGAATTGAGTTCCAACGAAAACAAATCCAGCCTCCTCTGACCGAATGTGCTGTTAGCGGCGTCCTTCATCACCTGTCCCAAGACAGCAAGCTGGCTGGCTTCGAGAACGGTCCGGTATCAAGGAAAAGGCTTGGCGGTTGGAAACCGCCGCCACGTTCATGGCCGGTAGGCGTGCCTATTCCGCAGCACCGACTGGAACACCGGTGGCGGGTTGCAAATCCGCGTGACCAAGTCGTCCCAGATTTCCCGGCCTTTGAGAATCTCCACCTCGATCCGCAGGAAATAGACCGGCACGTCGATCGAGGCCGGCTTGGGAAAACGCACCGCGTCTTTCTCCGTGGTCACGATCAACTCCATGTCCCGCTCCACGCAGCGCTGCATGAAATGCTCCACCTCCTTGCGGGAAAACCGGTAGTGATCGGAAAAACGCCGTTGGATTTCCACCCGCGCGCCGAGTTTTGCCAGCGAGCCCTCGAAGGCCTCGGGCACAGCGATCGCGCTGATCGCCCCGACCCACTTGTCTTTCAGGAACTCCAGTGGCTGCCGCTCGCGCGTGAAGACGTTTTCCAGATAGATCGGCCCGTGCGTGCACTCGATGATTTCCGCCGTCTTGTTGTATTTCCGGATGCGGGAAACCAGCGCCTCGTTCGAGCTGCCGGTGCACTTGGTGATGAGGATGTAACTCGCGCGCCGCAGGTTTTTCGGCGGCTCGCGCAGCGTTCCGCGCGGCAGCAGCGCCTCCGTGCCGAACGGCGAACCGGCGTCCACCAGCACGATGTCGATCGAGTGCGCGAGATCGAGATATTGCATCCCGTCATCGAGCAGCAGTGTGTCCGCGGCGAGCTGGCCGACGGCGAAAAGCCCGCCCTTCACCCGGTTCTTGTCCACCACCACCGCCACGCCGTCGAGATTCCGGGCGAGCATGAACGGCTCGTCGCCCGCGTATTTGGAATCCAGCAACAGCGCGCTGCCCGTCGAAACGACCTTGGGCATCTTATCTTCCGGAATCGCGCGCCCGTTCGAATCCTGCCACTTCTGCGGCCGGTCGAGTTTCTTGCTCTTGTAGCCGCGGGAAAGGATCGCCACCCGCCTTCCCCGGTCGCGCAGCGATTTCGCCAGCAACTCGACCACCGGCGTCTTGCCCGTGCCGCCCACCGTGATATTGCCGA
>JBFZFJ010000245.1:0-3769 GCA_041306405.1 Verrucomicrobiales bacterium
GTGGAGAGGCTGTTGGCGGGGGGAGGCGTATTTGAACTTGGGGCTTCGCCTGTGGAGATGCCTGATTCGACTGGTTTTCTGATCCTGATTTATAGCTTCTTACGACGATAAAACCGATACCGACAACGAGGAAAACGAGGCCACCTCCACCCGCGCCATTCCCAAACATGGGTAAAGCGAGCAGTATCATGATAACCCCGATTGTAGTCAAACATCCTGAACTCTCAGATTTTTCAGCCATTTTCGTTTGCGGTAGATTCAATCAGTCATTCGATCCGGAAATCAGGCACGCTGGTAGTCGGGCTGTTTTTTTCCGGGTGCAAATCTATTTCCTCTTTCATGCCGGAATTCACGTCGAGGAACTTGCAATTCATCGTTTGATTGATGTCGTAGCTATAGGTGATCTCGATTGGTTGACTTCGAGGCCGACCCTGAGGAAGCGGACCCAACTTGAAGTCCGCGATCAAGTTCACAAAGTCAGGATCCGTCTCCTCGCTTGCCGATTGAGTGACCTCACATCGGACGAATCGCTGATTCTCAGAGCTTGTGTAAAAGGTCGCAGTCTTAGAACAGGGAAGAGGGGTGTTTTTGGGAATGATGATCGACACTCGCTGTTCGGGCGTTCCCCGTTCATCGTCAAATTGAATGGCGAATGTCCCGTAGTAGTGGTTCGCCACATCGGTGACCGAAACCGTGGCCAACTTCTCCCGCTGCAAGGGTTTCAGGTTTCGTTGGTCCGCACGCAGTCCCGCATAAATGGCGGCACCCAGCGCCACCGCCTCGTCAAGATTGACTCCCTCGGACGGCTCCCGCCCGAAAATGCGCTTCAGCGAGCTTTTCACCGCTGGCACCCGTGAGCTGCCGCCGACCAGCAGAACCTCATCAATGTCTTCTGGCCGCAGACTCAATTTATCAAGTGCCGTTTCCACCCGCATCTCGGTTCGGGCGATCAGACTGGAAATCGCACGCTCGAACTCCTGGCGTGTCACCTCGGTTCTCATCGGTCCGTCCGGGCTCTGGAAAAAGCTGAATGGCGCGGTGGTCATTTTACTGAGGGTCTTCTTGCACTCCTCGGCATCGCGTAAAAGACTCTGCCACGCTGTCGATTTCAGTTCATCCTCCTCACCGTTCAAGTTCAGAGCCTCCCGCAGCGTTCTTCCATGTTGATCCGCATGCTTCTGGTCAATGATCTCAGCGATTTTTTGGTCGAAATCCATCCCGCCCAGTTCCGAATCTCCCTCGGATGTCAGGCACTCGATCTCGGATCCGTTCACCTTGGCAATGGTCACATCAAAGGTGCCGCCTCCGAGATCGTAGATCATCACCGTGCCATTGACGCTTTTCTGTGTGGCATAGGCGAGAATGGCGGCGGTAGGCTCATTGATGATATTGGTGACCTTTAAACCGGCCTGCTCACCAGCATCAATAGTCGCCTTGCGCTGCCGCTCGGCAAAATTGGCTGGCACCGTGATCACGACTTCGTGGATCGGCCCGAGCACCTTGCTTGCTTCCTGTGTCAGCTTTCGGAGAACAGCGGCAGATGCGCTCACCGGCGTCAGTTCAAGACCTTGTCTCAGTGGATAGACGGTGTCGGTGCCAATGTCGCGTTTGAAGCGCTTCACCACCGATTCCGGTTCATGGCCGAGCATATTGCGGGCCTCAGCTCCAACTTTCAAACTCCCCGCGTCCGCCTTGGGCGCGTAAACGCAGGATGCCATGATCCGCTCGCCGTCCACGGGAATGATTTCAGCCATCCCGCTGTCATTCAGCTTCGCAATGGCTGAGAAAGTTGTTCCTAGATCGATTCCGATGATTCCGTTCATTGATTTTTAGTTTCTTGGGTGTTCAGTTGAAGTCGATGCCGCCATGTTGTTGGCGTCCTGACTCTCAATGTTTGTTGTGATTCGTTGCTCGCCTGAATCGGGCAGAGTCTGGCAGCTGTAAACCACCACCACCGCCTTGCGGATGATGTGCGGCTCGGCGTCGGGCATTTTCAATTGATACCCTTTCTCCTTTATTCGAGCAGGCTTGCCATGTTGCGCCGGGTCATCCGTGGCTTCGGCCGCGCCGAGCGACTCCCATTTTTGCGAGGGGAAATCCTTTAGATCCTCAGGGATCTCGATTTCTTTGATGCGGAGATCGTCAAGTGCTGCGACAATCTTCTGATCAAGATCACCGAGTTGACTCCGTATTTGATCGTCAGCGATATGCGGGGCCATCGCATGGAGATCGTCGCGGATTTTCAGAAATGCTTTCGTGAGTGGGGTGATCAGATGCAGGTCATATCCCTCCTTCAGCCTGGTGATCTCGCGTTCTTTCGCGTGGATCAGTTCTGCCACGCTTTTCGCGTATTCCTTGGTTTCGAGCGCCTGATTGTGAGTTTCTTTCGTATCTTGAACGACTCGTTCCATGAATTTGCCGATTTTATCCAACATCCCGTTTAAGGAATCTCGAAACGTCTTTACCAAGAGCTGCGTCTCATCTCTGGATGCCCGGCTTGAATTCTCCGCCTCACGCACGATTCGCTCAACTTCGGCACGGTGATGTGCGATGTCCGTATGAATGCTTTGTGTGGCAGCGACCGCATCCTCGCGGAAGTTACGAAGCAATCGGGTTGCTTCTTCGGGCAGCAAATGAACTGTCTCGGTGCCATCGATGACCTTTTGGCGGAGTGCCTTGAAGCGTCGATCTTGCTTGGTGAGCACCATGATCCAGGCCCCCGCGGCCCCGGTCAATCCGGCCATGAGAATAGCGATGCACCAAGGCAGGGCGGATGCGCTGGCGATTCTTCGAAAGAAGGAAATTACTTTATCAAAAAAGCCGTCCCCCCTGCCTTCCGGCGTGACGGATGGCGTGACGGATGGCGTGACGGATGGCGTGACGACCGGTGTGCCTGGTTTTTCCTCTGACTTGGGTTGGCGGCTTTCCTGCGATACCCTTATCAGAACTGGTTGAGGATCAGTTTTCGGGTCCTGGCGCTGAGGCTGAGGCTGAGGCTGAGGCTGAGACTGTGGCTGAGACTGTGGCTGAGACTGTGGCTGAGCTTCCACGTGTGACTGATCCTCTTGAATTACGGGTTGGTTTGGTGCCTCCTCCTGCCCGCTGAGCACCGACATCGCTAACGTAAGGAGAAAAAAAGTAAGCTTGATCATATGGGGATAGGTTCTTTTCGATGCAAGAAGCCATGCAAATTCATGAAGCCACAAGCAACGTCTTACACCATCATCCAAATTCCCGGATGGCGAGATAAAGTCTCACATTCTGCTAAATTCCGCATTTTCAGCTATCTGGCGGGGAACGCCTTCCCCTCGGGCCTACTGCGTGCGGCCCCGCAACGCCCCCTCAGACACAGCCTGGCTTGTCGAGAGACTGAATCCGCCTACCCGGCTGCTCCTGGCGTCGCGAACCGACTATGGCTCCTTCAGCCACTCTCCGGCGCATTCCGGAAGACCGGGACCGGCGGGGGGATACCCGCCCGTCCCTCCTTTCCAGACCGGTCAAATTGCCTGCGGGATCGCTTGGTGGCGGGTCCCGAGCCTCATGGTCTGCCTCCGCCTATCGGCGACCCCCCTGTTGGGGGCGGAGGTGCCTCCGAGGCTACCATGAGTCTCCCCGCCACAAAGCGCTGTCCTCGCCATTTTGCCCTCAGCGGCGTGGCCGCGTGCCCATTGGCTTCCATCGGGTGCGGCCCGGTTACTGGAATTCGCTTCCGTAACAGCGAATCCTGTGGCGTGATGCGGTTGGCAAAAATCCTATCGAAGATCCCATC
>JBFZFJ010000246.1:0-2970 GCA_041306405.1 Verrucomicrobiales bacterium
CGCAAAGCCGAGGACTTTGTCACTTTCATGAGCCAGGTCGTTCGCGAATATCCCGGACAGCGCCTGTGTGTCGTGATGGATAATCTGAACACTCACAAAGGCGAACTGGCCCAGGAGTGGCTGGAGGGAAACCCATTGGTGAGCTTCCACTATACACCCACTCATGCGAGTTATAAAGGCACATCTGGTCTCGGCATTTCAGCAGCGGAAGCTCTGAATTACTGGCGGAAAATCCGGGATATTTCCCGCAAGCACGGCTGTGTGGAAGGTGTGCGGTTTTCGTCCCCAGCGAGAATATATAGATGAAACCGATCGATCAGAAGCAACCCGGCAAATCTTTCGGGTCAGTCTTTTGGGTCAGGTTACGCATTTCAACATCTCCGGCATTTTAAGCCGCGTGCGGTGTGACCTCACGGCTGATTCGCTCTCCCTTCTCGCGCTCGGCCCGCATGAGTTCGAAATCCAACTGGAGTCGCAGCCAGAAGCCAGGAGAGGTTCCGAAGTAGCGGCTCAGGCGCAGATCGTATTCCGGCGTGCAGCGACGTCGGCTCTTTTTCATGTCAGTCAGATGGGGTGAGGGAATCCCCGTCATTCGCGAGACTTCCGCTTGCGAGACGTCCCATTCTTCCAAGGTTTCACGGAGCGTTTCTGCGAAGAAATTCATCAGCGAGATCAGTTCGGTGGTTCGTTTCATGGCTTTCAATGGTAATCGGTGATTTTCACATCGGACGCCTTCCCGTCATTCGATGATATTCCTGGTGTCAAAACGGTGTCAATTTCTGATTGATCGTTGCCATCATGGCGGTATCATCCCCACATGAAAACGCTCGGTAGTAAAAGCAGCGGCAAAGTGGTTCGCGTGAATCCCCGTTTCCCTGAAAGCACGGCCAAACGGCTCAAGGAAGCCTCGGCCATCCGTGGTCAGTCCGTGGCGGCCTTCGTCCTGGAGGTGGTTTCCCGGGAAGCAGAGCGCGTTCTTGAGGAGGAAAAGTATTGGAGTATGAGCGTCGAGGCCTCGGAGAATATCCAGCGCTTACTCATCAAGCCCCCATTAGCCAACGCCGCCGCAAAAAAAGCAGCCAAGGATCTCGCCACCCATGTCCGAATTCGATCTTGAGCTGTTGTCAGACGATCACGATCGGAAAAGATTTCGCTGCGGTAGTGAATCTCTGGACCGTTATCTGCGTGAAACCGCGAAAGGACACCTCACCAAGGGAGTGAGTGTCACCCGCGTGATGGTCGAGCGAATCGATAGCAGGCCAAGGCCGATTCTCGGATATTTCACCCTGACCAGCACGCTGGCAAAAGCCGCCAACTGGCCCGGCGCAGCCAAAGGGCTCCCTACCATGCCGCTCCCCATCGTGCTGCTCGGCAGGCTGGCAGTGGCGGAGGATTGGCAGGGACGAGGAATCGCTAGGCTGCTTCTTGCGGCGGCCAGTGAAATCGCCGCAGGTTCCATGCGCGGTGTTGGTGGCGTCGGTTTGGCTGTTGATCCTGCCAACGAGGAGCTGGTCGCCTTTTACGCCAAATACGGATTCATCCGGGTCGAGCAACAGTCATTACGAATGTTCCTGCCTCTTGCTTCACTTTGCTGAAATCGCCTTCGGTTGTCGCTCCGTCCCAGCCCAGCAAATCCTCAGTGACCCCAGCCTTCAAGGAGGGCTTCGATGTCTCCGGTGAAGTCGTGGAGCTTGTCTTCTTTGCGACCTCCCCGCCTCCGCGTTTCACATCACCCAAAAACTTTGCGCCCCTCCGTGCCCATTGCGCCTTTGCGGTCAACTCTTCCTGATCCATCCTTTCCGCATGTCCGCCCCGCTCAGCCGCAAGAACCTTCCCGAAAACCCCACCCCGGACGACATCCTCAACGTTTTCCTCGACTACCTCAGCGCCACCAACACCGAGCCCTGCGACCACCAGGAAGAAGCCATCCTCGAACTCTTCGCCGGCAACAACGTCATCCTCAACACCCCCACCGGCTCCGGGAAATCGCTCGTCGCCCTCGCGCTCCAGTTCAAGTCCCTCTGCCAAGGCCGCCGCTCCTACCACACGGTCCCGATCAAGGCGCTCGCCAACGAGAAATTCCTCTCGCTCTGCCACGTCCTCGGCCCGGAAAACGTCGGCATGATCACCGGCGACGCCACCGTCAACCACGACGCCCCGGTCATCTGCTGCACCGCGGAAATCCTCGCCAACATCGCCCTCCGCGACGGCGCGAACGCGCCGGTGGACGACGTCATCATGGACGAGTTCCACTACTACTCCGACCACTCGCGCGGCGCCGCGTGGCAAATCCCGCTCCTCACATTGCCCCGCGCCCGCTTTCTCCTGATGTCCGCCACCCTCGGCGACTCGTCCTTTTTCTCCAAACAACTCACCGCGCTCACAGGTGCGCCCACCACCCTCGTCCAGTCCGACCAACGCCCGGTCCCGCTCGAATTCGAATACTCCACCACACAGCTCCAGGAAAAAGTCGCCGAGCTCAACGAACAAGGCCGCTCGCCCGTTTACCTCGTCCACTTCACCCAGAACGCCTGCGCCGATACCGCCCGCGACTTGCTCTCCACCAACTTCTGCACCAAAGAGGAAAAACACGCCATCGCCCGCGCCCTCGACGACGCCGATTTCCGCTCCCCCTACGGCCGCGAACTCTCGAAAATCCTCCGCCACGGCGTCGGCATCCACCACGCCGGCCTGCTGCCGAAATACCGGTTGTTAGTCGAAAAGCTCACCGCCCGCGGCCTGCTCAAGGTCGTCTGCGGCACCGACACCCTCGGCGTCGGCGTCAACGTCCCCATCCGCACCGTCATGCTAACAGGCCTCTGCAAATACGACGGCCGCGGCACCAAGATCCTCGCTGTCCGCGACTTCCGCCAGATCGTCGGCCGCGCCGGCCGCCGTGGATTCGACACCACCGGCTACGTCGTCGCCCAAGCCCCCGAGCACATCATCGAAAATCTCCGCCTCGCCGCC
>JBFZFJ010000247.1:0-5502 GCA_041306405.1 Verrucomicrobiales bacterium
CGACACGCTCGTCGCGCTGGCCACCAGCTATCAGCGAATGCTCGCGGAAAAGGACAGCGAGCTCACCGCCCGCAACGCCGAGATCCTCCGCCTCGAGAGGCTCCGCCAGAGCCTGTCCGCGGAAATCAGCCGCCTGCAGGGCGAGCTCCAGCGCGCCTTGGTCAGCGGCTCCGACAACGAACTGATTCGCCGCGATCTGGCGGACCTGAAAGCCCAGCGCGACGCCCTCGCCGCCGAGCTCAGCGAAACCCGCCTGAAGAATTCCGGGGTTTCCGCGGAGGATTACGCCGACCTCAAGCGCCAGCTCGAGGAGACGCAGCGCGCCAAGGAATTCTTCGAAGCCCGCGTCCAGGAGCTTGAAGGCGACCTCTCGAAAGCCAAGCTGTTCGCCAGTTCCGAAAACGAACTGCTTCCCGCCGCGGTGGAATTGGTCCGCAGTCTTCGCAAGTTGGAAAACCAACCCGACTCGGAAATTTCCTCCGCCTACAGCAGCCTCGCCGTGGCGCTGGGTGCTAATGTGCTCAAGACCCTCAATTTCGCCACCGGCTCCAGTGCGCTGGCCGCCGCCGATGACGAGGCGCTTCGCAATCTTGTCGCGGAAATCCCCGATGGCGATCTCATCCTGGCCATCGGCTACGCCTCCGAAATGGGAAATGTGGACAGCAACCGCACTCTCTCATCCGACCGGGCGACGGCGGCGGCGCAGTTGATTGCCTCGGTCAAGCGACCCGGACAACTCACTCAAGCCGTGTATCTTGGCCAGACCGACCGTTTCAGCAGCCGCATTCCGGAACGCAACCAACTCGTCGAGATCTGGCACATCCGCAGGAAGTGAAAGGCCCGGCGGGATCTCAATACCGCACCGCGGTGAGCGGGCGGACGGTGGTTGCGGGGATCGCGAGCGCCATCAGGGTGCAGAGTCCGGTGACCGCGAGGATGATCCAGCGGGTGGGGTCCTGGTCCAGAGCCTTGGCAAACTGGTAGTAAGCGTGCTGCTCTGGCGATTCGAACAAAAATCCCGGGATCGTCAGCAGTCCGCAGAACAGCAGGGCCGGCACGCAGAGCATGATCATCAGCGAAGCGGCTTTCGCGCTGAGGCGCGAGGTCAGCAGCAGCCAGGGGCCGCTGATAAAGGTGATGTGCAGAAGGCGCTTGAGGCCTTCGGCGGTGAAGAGGCCGAGCTTGAGGGCGTTCTTCAATTGACGGGGTGTGGCTGGTTTAAGGGTGAGGGACATGCGTTTGGAATACACGCTATCACGTAGGGTGATAATAATGTTTATCAATCCGTTCAATAAATTTTAAAACAATTCAAGCTTCTTTGAATTATCAATGGGTTGCGAGGTCTTTGTTTTGGGAAAAATGCGATTTAATTAAGCCGTCTGAAGCGCGTGCGGGGAATTGGCCTGCTGCTCGAAGTGCCGTGGGTGCTTGTTTCTGCGAGGGGGCGCGATGCTTTTCGGGATCTTTGAATCGTTCGTTTGACATCGCTGTTTGATTCGCTTGATTCGGCCCATCTATGCGCGCAGTGACCATCCCTGAATCCGGATCAAAGAGGAAATTATTGGACGCCGCCGAGCAATTGTTCGCCGACAAGGGGTTTGAGGCGGTTTCCGTCAGGGATATCACCCAGCTCGCGAAGACCAATGTGGCGGCGGTCAATTACCACTTCGGCAGCCGGGACGGTTTGCTGTCGCTGGTGATGATGCGCTACATGCTCCCCGTCACCGAGGAGCGGCTTGCGCGGCTGGAAGCAATCGAGCGGAAATGGGCGGGGGGGGGCGCGCCGCTGGAGGAAATCATCGACGCCCTGGTGCGGCCGCTCGTCGCGCATATGGAGAAATCCGAGCTGTCCGAGCGGCTGTTTTACAAGTTGCTCGGGCGGATTTTCATGCAGCAGGCGGATGGCTTGCCGGCCCCGGTCGAAGCACTGCTCCGGCAGGTGCCGGAGCGTTTCACACGGGCGTTTGGCAAGGCGCTTCCAACAGTCGATTCGGAGGATCTGATCTGGCGGATCCACTTCATGGTGGGCGGGATGATTCATCTGCTGACCCACCAGAACATGCTCCACCGTCCCGCTCGTGGCGCGTCCGGGGGGCCGTCCATGGAGACCACCTTGAGCCGCTTCATTCGTTACTCCGCCGTCGGGCTGCGCGATGGTGCGGAGGCACCGGTGAAAGATGTCCCGCAGGCGACCTTCGATTTTTGATGGGGATGCGGCAAATCCGGGCGGAACCTCGCGCCGGCCATCTTCCCGCATTTGGGAGTTTCCAAATCGCGCGGTCCGCCTAGGTTCCTGCCCCCATGTCCGCCAAGATTCGTTTCACTTCCGCCACCGCCACCGGGCTCGTCCTCGCCAAAGTCGGCCATCCGCAACGCGATGAGCCGCTCCAGACTTCCAAGGAGGTTTTCAAGATCGATGAAAAAGACCAGGAGCCGCTTGCCGCCATTTTCCTCAAGCCGTTCAAGAACCTCACGGCCCACCGCTTCAGCCATCATTCGTCGCTCGACCAGCACGAGATGAACGCCTATGCCGCCGCCATCTTCGCCTCGGACGAAGGGCTGTTGGAAAAAGGCTGCGACATCGCCAAGCGCCTCTACGCCAAGTCGAACCACCCGAACATCAAGTCCGGCGACCTCTGCATTTCCCTCGTCAAGGACATCGACATCGACGGCGAGCTCACCCAGGGCCTCTGCATCCTCAAGTCCGAGAGCGTGGTGCCCTTCCTCAGCATTTCCACCCGCGACGGCGATCTCGAGCTCCACACCGAGCAGGGGATCAACCCGGAGAAAATCGACAAGGGCTGCCTGATTCTCAACCACCTCGCCAGCAAGGGCTACTACGTCCTCACCTTCGACCGCACCGGCTCGGACTCGCGCTTCTGGGTCCGCGACTTCCTCGGCGTGGTGCCCATCACCGACAGCCCGTTCCTGACGAACAAATACGCGGGCATGGCCGTCGCCTTCATCGAGAAGGAAAAGAAAGGGAAGCCCGCCGCCGCCGACGACGACACGCCGCCGTGGGACAACTCGAACGCCGCGATCACCTACTTCGAGGAGAAGGAGAATTTCAGTCTCCGGGAATTCGAGGACGAGGTGCTCAAGACGCCGGATGCCAAGGCCAGGTTCGCCGAGCACCGCTCGAAAATCGAGGAGGAACAGGGGCACAAGTTAGACGACGCGTTCGAGATTTCCAAGAAGGACGTCAGCAAGGCGAAGAAGAAAATCCGCACCTCGATGAAGCTCGATACCGGCGTGGAAATCCGCATCAAGCCCGCCCTCGCCGCCAAGCCGGACGCGGTGCTCGAGCACGGCTTCGACGAGGAACGGAAAATGAAGTTCATCAAGATCTACTTCAACGAAGACCTCGCGGATTGAGCGGGCTCACTGATTTTGAAATCCATGAAAACACTCCGTTGGCCCGGCAACTTGTGGCTGGTCTTGGTCATCCTCATCGGGTTCGCGTGGGCCTTCGGCGCGCTGTATTACGACGGGCCGTCCAGGCTGTTCGCGGCGGCGAATGCGTTGGGGATGCTGGCGGTGTTCGTCTTCGTGCGGCCGTGCCGGCGCAAGCTCGGCGTCTTCGGGATTTGGTTCGCCGTCGTGCTCGGCTGGTGGCTCACGCTCAAGCCGTCCGCCGACGGCAAGTGGCAAGCCGACGTGGCGCAGATCCCGTGGGCGGAAATCGACGGCGACGAGGTGATCATCCATAACGTCCGGAACTTCGACTACCGGACGGAGACGGATTTCACCCCGCGCTGGGAGATCCGCAAGGTGCGGCTCTCGCAGCTCGCCGGCATCGACATGTTCATCAACTATTGGGGCTCGCCGTGGATGGCGCACCCGATCGTCAGCTTCCGGTTCGCCGACTCGGCGCCGGTTTGTTTCTCGATCGAAACCCGCAAAAAGGAGGGCCAAAGCTATTCCGCGATCGGCGGGCTCTATCGGCAATACAACCTGACCTACATCGCCGCCGACGAGCGGGACGTGGTCCGCGTCCGGACGAACCACCGGAAAGGCGAGGACGCCTATCTCTACCGGACCACCACCAGCCTGGCGCAAACGCGCGCGCGTTTCCTCGAATACATCCACTCCATCAACCAGCTCCGCGACAAGCCGCGCTGGTATAACGCGGTCGCCACCAACTGCACCACCGGGATCCGCAGCCAGCATCCGGCGGCAGAGCGCATGCCCTGGGACTGGCGCCTGCTGGTCAACGGCAAGGCCGACGAACTCATGTATGAGCGCAAAACCATCGAGACCGGCGGTCTGCCCTTCGCCGAGTTGAAGCGGCGCGCGCTCATCAACTCCGCGGCGCGCGCGGCCAACAACGCGCCGGACTTCTCCGCCCGCATCCGCGAGGGTCGCCCCGGCATGTGATTTCCTCTTTCCGTGAAATCACGCTTCACCCCGCCCTGGGTTTGTGCGATACTGTGCCGTTGTAAAACGCTCACCTTTCCCCCGCCATGAACACGGTTCTCCTCGGAGTGGTTTTCGTCGTCGCGCTGTCCGGTAGTATTCTCGTGCTTTTGGAAGCCGGGCGGCGCATCGGCGCCCGCCGCTTGGCCGCGGAAGGCGAGGTCGCGGCGAAAGGGCTCGGCGCGCTTGAGGGCGCGGTGTTCGCGCTGCTCGGCCTGATGATCGCCTTTTGCTTCTCCGGCGCGCTCGCCCGCTTCGACGCGCGGCGGCATCTCGTCGTGCAGGAGGCCAACGCCATCGGCACGGCATGGCTGCGCAGCGATTTGCTGCCGCCCGAGGCGCAGCCGAAAGCGCGCGAGCTTTTCCGCCGCTACCTCGACTCGCGGATCGAAACCTACCGGAAAGTGCCGGACATGGCGGCCGTCAAACAAGAGTTGGTAAGATCGGCGGAGTTGCAGCAGGAAATCTGGCAGCTCGCGATTTCCTCATCCCGCAGCGCGGGCTCCAGCGCCGCGCCGGTGGTCCTACTGCCCGCGCTCAACTCGATGTTTGACATCACCACCACCCGCAAGGAAGCCGCCCGCCTCCATCCGCCGCCCGTCATTTTCGTGATGCTCGGCACCCTCGCCTTGGCCTGCGCCTTGTTCGCCGGCTATGACATGGCCATCCGGAAGCGCCTCAATCCCTTGCACTCCCTCGCCTTCGCCGTGGTCCTGTCGGTGACCGTCTATGTGATCGTCGATCTCGAATACCCGCGCATCGGCTTGATCCGCATGACCGACTCGGACCAAGTGCTTGTCGAGTTGCGGAAGACCATGGAGTAGGGGAAAATGTAGCGTCGATCTGCGACCGTCGTTAACCGGCCCTGAGGCCGGAACGCCAAAGGAGAGAGCCGATGAAAAAGCTTCGCGCGGCGCATCGGCATCGACGCTCACAGAGCGCCGCTACAAGCGTTGCATTCGCAGAATGTAGCGGCGCGTCTGCGACCGTCGCTAACTGGCCCCGAGGCCGTGACGCAAGGAAAAGCCCATGAAGAAGCTCCGCGCAGCGCATCGGCATCGACGCTCACAGAGCGCCGCTACAAGC
>JBFZFJ010000248.1:0-14005 GCA_041306405.1 Verrucomicrobiales bacterium
CTGCCCTGGCGTTCGCAAAACGCGGCGGCTTCGGCGAAGAGGGCGCGCTCGACGGCGTTGGCGGGATGCCAGTCGGCGACCTTGCCGCCGGTGAGCAATCCGCTGGCGAAAGGCGAGGCATTGATCATGCCGATGTTTTTCGCGCGGCAAGGCTCGACGAGTTCGAGCCCGCGGGTGTCGTTGAGGCAGTAATGGTTGTGGGTGAGGATCGCATCGACCGGAGCCTCGGCGATGACGCGCTGCCACAGGTCGAGCGGATAGATGCCTGCGCTCACCGCGCCGATGTGGCCCTCCTGCTTGAGGGCGACGAGTGTGGGAAAGCCTTCGGCAAAGCCGCTCTCGGTTTGCGCGCCGCCTTGGTATTCGAAGTCGTGGAGGTGGACGATGTCGATGTAATCGACACCGAGGCGCTGTTTGCTTTCCTCAAGTCCGGCACGAATGCGGGATGACGAGTAATCCAGCAAGTCCTCACCGTAGCTGCCGGGCGTGGTGTACTTGCCGGCCTTGGTGGAGAGAAAATAGCGGTCGCGTGAAATGCCTTTGAGCGCCTTGCCCAACACGGTTTCCGCCACGGTGCCGCCATAAGCGGGGGCGACGTCGAAGTAGTTGATCCCGGCGTCGAGCGCGGCGTGCACGGCGCGGATGCCGTCGGCTTCGTCGATGTCGCGGAACACGCCGCCGAGCGCGGAGGCTCCGAAGCTGAGGCGGGAGACGTTGAGTCCGGTTTTGCCGAGTGTTGTATAGTCCATGGCGGGGATCAGGCTGGGTTGGAGATCTGCATTTTCAGGACGTTCTCTCCGGAGCCGGCTTCGACGATCGCTTCGGCTAGATTTCCGAACGGGTGGATTTTGGTAATCAGCGGGCGCGGGTCGATGCGGCCGGAAACGACCATCTCGATGACGCGCTCGAAGACGTTGGCAAAGCGCCACGAGCCGACGTATTGCAGCTCGCGGGTGAGCAGGGCGTTGGCGGGAATGGCCGTGCCGTCGGGCAGCGTGCCGACCTGCACGACGGTGGCGCCGGGTGCGCTCAGGCGGATCGCCTGGTCGAGTGCCGCGCCGACGCCCGCCGCTTCGAAAACCACCTCGAATCCGCCGGGGGAGAGTTTGGCGGCATCTTCGGCCATGGTTGGGCTGGTGGGATCGAGCGTGCCGGTCGCGCCATGTTCCTCGGCGAAGTTCCGGGCAAAGGGCTTGATGTCGGAAACGATCACCTTGCTGGCGCCGAAGGCCACGGCGACGAGTAGAATCATCTGGCCGATGGTGCCGCCGCCGGTGATGAGCACGGATTTTCCGCCCACGCCGCCGCTGCGTTGCACCGCGTGCATGGCGACGCTCATCGGCTCTAACAATGCTCCCCATGCGTATTCAAAGCCATCCGGCAGCGGCCAGCAGTTCTGCGCGGGCGCGGTGACGTATTCCGCATAACAGCCGTTGCTCGGCGGCGTCACGCTGGCGGAGCCGAAATAGACCATCTTGGGGCAAAGGTTGTAGCGGCCCTGGCGGCATTGTTTGCAGCGGCCGCAGGCGCGCGACGGATCGACGGCGACGCGCGTGCCGATGGCCGGGCTGGTGACGCCCTCGCCGTGGGCGACGATTTCACCGGCGAACTCGTGGCCGAGGATGAACGGCCGGGTGGGGATGAAGTTGCCGCATTTGCCGTGGGCGAAGTAGTGGAGGTCGCTGCCGCAAATGCCGGCTGCGCGCACGGCGACCAGCACTTCGCCCGGGCCGGGAGCAGGGCGGGGGACTTGTTCCTTGCGGATGTCCTGCGCGCCGTGGAGCACGAAGGCGGTCATGGTGAAGTTGTCGCCTGTCATTTTCTAATGGAAGTTAGTGAAGGAAAAGATAGAGCACGCACAACAGCGCGAACAGCAGGAGCGCCACCACCCGCGGGTCGGTCAAGCCGGTGATGCGGGTTTCCGTGACGGCCTTCAGCGGGCTGCCCCAGCAGGCGTTTTCGAGTTGTCCCGGCGAGGGCGGCGCGCTGGTCAGGCTCACCACGACGTAGGTCACGATGCAAAGCGCGCAGAGGATCGGCCCGGCGAGCATGAATGGAATTCCGAGGCCCTGCACCGGGTCGGTCACGAGTCCGGCGAAGCTGACGGCCGGCTTTTCGAGGAAGATCGCGCCGACGCTTTTCATGTCCATGATGAAGTAGACCAGGCCCAAGCCGCAGCCGATCGCGAAGGTCGCCAACGCGGCCTTGTTGTTGCCGCGTTTCCAGAAGACTCCCAGGACGAGCACGGTGGTGACCGCGGGGGCGAAGATCATCGGGATCTTGTTGATCGCCTCGAAGATCGTCCCGAATTGGCCGCCCTGCGTGGACCACAGGATCGCAAGCACCATGATGACGCCGGCGCTGATCCGGCCGATCTTGACCTCCTGGGCGTCGCCGAGGTTCGGGTTGATCCGTTTGACGATGTCGACCGAGATCAACGTCGCGCAGCTGTTGAGCGCGGAGGCGATGGTGCTCATGAGGGCGGCGAGCAAGCCGGCCGTTAGGAAGCCCTTGAGACCCACGGGAACCAGGAGGTTGATCATGTTCGGCAAGGTGGTGTTATAGTCCGGGGTGCCGTCGGGAAGCGTGGCCAGCGACATCGCGCCATTCTTGATCAGGACCGAAGCGATCACGCCCGGCAGGACCATGAGGAAAAGCGGGAGGATTTTCAGGAATCCGGCGAACAGCGCGCCGTTCTGGCCGTCGCGCTCGCTGCGGGATCCGAGGACGCGTTGCACGATGGTCTGGTCCGAGCACCAATACCAGATGCCCAAGACCGGATAGCCGAGCAGGATGGCGAGCCATGAGTAGGGATTGAGGTGGCCCTTGGCGTCGAAGATCGAGTGGATCATGCTCATCTGGTTTGGCTCGAGTTGCGCCTTGAAATCCGCATAGCTGTGGACCTTGACCTCGGGAAGATAGAGGATTCCAAGCACGGTGATGAGCACCGCGCCGCCCAGCAGCAGGAAGGTCTGGATCGTCTCGGTGACGACCACCGCCTTGAGGCCGCCGAGCACGGTGTAGATCACGGTGACGACCGAAATGATCAGGATCGACCAGATCACCGGGATGCCGAGGAACGCTTCAAACAGCTTGGCTCCGGCGAAGAGGCTGATCCCGATGTGGATTAGCAAGGCGCCGAAAATCGCGATCGCCGCCAGAAAGGTGCGGGCGGTCGGGCTGTAGCGCCGCTCGAGGAACTCCGGCAGGGTCGTGATCCCGCTGCGGAAATAGAAGGGCGCGAAGAACAGCGCGAGGGCGATCAGGCAGAACGACGCCATCCACTCGAAATTGCCCATCACGAGGCCGATGCTGGAGCCGGCCGCGGCCAGACCGACGAGGTGGATCGTCGAGATGTTCGAGGCGAACATGGCGGAGCCGATGGAGAACCAGCCGAGCGATTTGCCGGCGAGGAAATACTCCTCGCTGGTGGTTTTTTTCCGATATCCTGTGAAGATGCCGATGGCGGTGATGCCGACCAGATAGATGGCGATGATGACCAGATCGAGTGTGGAGATGTTCATGGAGTGGATTATGGGTTTTGGCCCGACCCGCGTGCTGCGGGCGGAAGCCAGACCGCGAAATTTGTCTTAGTCCGGCTTGCTTGGCATGCAACCAAATTGCGGTGAATCAGTCCAAATTGCGAACACCTCCCGCATGCTCCTCGGTGGCGGCGAGGCGGGCTTGCTCGCGGTATTGACGAGGGCTCATGCCGAAATGCGCCCGGAAGGTCCGGAACAAGTGGTTCGGCCGGGTGTAGCCGGTTTTCACCGCGATGTCGGTGACGCTGTCCTCGCTGCTCGTGAGTCGTTGGGCCACCGCCCTGAGCCGGGTGCTGGCCAACTCCTGGTTGACCCCGCGGCCGAGTTCGCGGCGGAACGCCTTTTCGAGCACCCGGCGGTTGACGCCGACCGCGGCGGCGACGTCATCCACCGACAGGGCGCTCGTCGCGAACTGGTCCCAGATGAAGCGCAGCGCGCGGGCGACCTTGAGGTCCCCCACGGCCAGGATGTCGGTGCTGCGGCGGGCGGCGATGCCCTTGGGCGGCACCCGCTTGAGTTCGGCCGGCGGCTGGCCGCCGTCCATCAGGTGGTCGAGCAAGGCGGCCGCTTCGTAGGCCAACCCCTCCAGATCGTGGCGCACGCTGGAGAGCGGCGTGTTGATTGACTCGCAGAGCATCGCGTCGTTGTCCACGCCGAGCACGGCGACCTGGTCGGGCACCACGATGCCGGCCTGGTCGCAGGCGGCGATGATGTCGGCGGCCACGCAATCGTTGTAGCAAAACACGGCGAGCGGTTTCGGCAGTCGGGCGAGTTCCTCCGAGACGATCCGGCGCCGTGCCGCCCAGTCCTGGGAGCCGTTAGGGCCGATCTCCCAATGGCGGGTCGGCAGTTCCCACATCGACGCGCCGGCCTCGCTCAAGCCTTGGTGGAAGCCGTCCCGCCGTTCGCGGTTCGGCACGTCGTTCTGGAACGGCACCCACAGGAAGTGGCGGAATCCGCGCTCGACAAAATGCCCGGCGGCCAAGCGGCCGATCAGGTGATTGTCGGCCTCCACCCGCGGTAGGTCGATGTCGGCGCGGACCAGCGAGATTTCCACCGCGGGGGCCGGGTTGGCCAGGATGAACTCGGCCAGGTCGTTGCGGTTCCCGATGAACGAGAGGATTCCGTCGCCCTGCCAGCCGTGGGGCAGGCTGGCCGTGTAGATCATGTCGGTCACCAAGTGCCAGCCGTGTTCGCGCGCGTATCGCGCGGCCCCGATGTAGAACCCGTGGTGGGTGTCGGTCAGCGCCAAAAGCACGGATTTCTGTTTCTTGGACACGGCCGGTTCGGTCTTCAGGGTTGCGGGCCAAAGGCTGGCAGAATGTGGTCGGGCATCGGCGGAGAATTTGGCGTGGTCACGATGCAGCCCCCCTGTGGACGGCGCAAGACTCATTCCATGGTCTGTTGCGGCGGAAAAATTCAAATTTTGAATGCTGGTCTTGGATTGTCACGTAGGTCGTGCGACCAACTCCGAAAAATCTCCCGCGCATGACCCGAACTCTGTCTCGCCTGTTTCCACTTGCGGCGGCCCTGCTGGCCGTCCAAACGCCCGTCGCCGCGGCGAGCCCGACCACGCTCCCGCTTGGCGGAGCCTGGAAATTCCAGCTTGATGCCAAAGGCGCGGAACTCGCGGAAAAATAGTTCAGCCGGAGTTTGGAGGACAGCATCCAACTGCCCGGCACCACCGATGAAAACAAAAAGGGAATTCTGTTGGACGAGCGGCCGACGGACCGCTTGGTGCGGGTTTGGTCCTGGATCGGGCCGGCGTGGTATCAACGCGAGGTGACGGTTCCGGATGCCTGGGCGGGCAAGCGGGTGACCTTGTTTTTCGAGCGCACCAAGAACAGCCGGGTGTGGGTGGGTGAAACGTTTTGCGGCCGCGAGGACACGCTGAGCGCGCCGCAGATAAGGTGATGAAGCCCGGCAAACACACCGTCACGCTGCTGATCGACAACGCGAAGCTGCCGCCGGTCGGCCCGGCCCACGCGGTGGACGAGCGCACGCAAACCAACTGGAACGGCATCGTCGGCCGGATGGAACTGCGCGCCACCGACCCGGTGTGGATCGACGACGTCCAGATCTATCCGGACGCCGCGAACCGCCGCGCCCGCGTGCGGGTGGTGGTGGGGAACACGACGGGCAAGCCTGCCAAGGGCACGATGTCCGTGGGCTGCGAGAGCTACAACATCGCCAAGCCGGCCGCTTTCAGAAATCAATCGTTAGAGGTGGAGGCGGCCGGCCGGGAGACCGTCGTCGAATTCACCTACGAGCCGGGACAAGAGGCTCCGCTGTGGGACGAGTTTCAGCCCGCGCTGCTGCGGCTGGATTTGAAGCTGGAAGTCACGGCGGGTGAGGCGGCCTTTCACAACATCGACAACATCGACGTTGAGAGCACGGAAAAGAAGGTCTCCCTCTACGACTACGCGAAGCGGGAAGGGGAGTTGATTTTCAAACATTTCGGCAACCATCCGTCGTTTGTCATGTTCACGCTGGGCAACGAGCTGGGCCGCAACGAGGGCATGTTCGAAATGGTCGCCCATTTCAAAAAAACCGATCCGCGGCGTCTCCACGCCCAAGGAGCTAACAACAATCACCGGGATCCGAGCCTCGCGGAGGGCGACGATTTCTGGATCACCGGCAAGGTCGGGAATGACACCAAGCCGGTGCGCGGATCGTTCTCGCTGTTCGATTTCCCGAACGCCCATATCGAGTCGATGCCGCCCTCGACGCTGTTTGATTTCAGCAAGTCGATCGAAGGCGTGCCGGTGCCGGTGATCGGCCACGAAACCGGCCAGTTCCAGGTCTATCCGGACTTCCGCGACATCCCGAAATTCACCGGCGTGCTGCGGGCGCGCAATTACGAGATCTTCCGCGAGCGGTTGGAAAAAGCCGGCATGCTTGACCAGGCGCAGGACTTCGTCCGGGCCTCCGGCGCGCTGGCCGCCATCTGTTACCGCTAGGACATCGAGGCCGCGCTCAGGACGCCGGAATTGGGCGGATTCCAGTTTCTCGACATCATGGATTTCCCGGGCCAGGGCACCGCGCTCGTCGGCATGCTCAACGTCTTCATGGAATCCAAGGGCGTCATCGACCCCAAGGACTGGCGCGAGTTTTGCAGCGAGACGGTGCCGTTGATCCGGATGGGAAAATACACGTGGACTAGCGATGAAACGTTCAGCGGCCGGGTGCGGGTCGCCCACTACGGCGCGGCCGGGATGAATGACGCGGTGGTCAGCGCGACGCTTTCTAACGGTGATGGCGGTGAGGTGGCCCGGTTCTCGTTTCCACCAACCACCCTCCGGCAGGGCGGCGTCACGGACGTCGGCGAATACCGCTTGCCGCTCAATTCCACCGGAATCGTCGCGCCGCAAAAACTCACCCTCACGCTCGCCGTCGAAGGAACCAGCCACCGCAACCGCTACCCGGTCTGGGTCTATCCGCCGAAGGCTGATACCGCGGTGCCGGCGGGCGTGATGGTCACCGACAGCTTCGCCGCGACGAAAAAGCGGGAGCACCTCGCGAGCGGCGGCAAGGTCCTGCTGTTTCCGAAACACGACAAACTGCCGCACAGCGTGCCCGCCAGCTTCTTCACAGTCTGCTTCGTTACATGGAATCGCCGGATTTCGCGCCACGCATCGAGCTGGAGACAGGTTTGTTGGAAAGGCTTCTGCCCGAGTGAGCGGGTTTTCACATGGCGATTCCCGGAACCGTTGCAAATTCCACCCATGAGTCCGATTCGTGAAAAGAACCGAATTTACGTGATTTGGTAGCTGGCAATCGTCGATCCGCTCCGTAACGTCCCGTCGTGCTTATGCAACCCGCCATCCTGTCATGCATTCTCTGATTTTCGCCCGGCCCGCTCTCGCAATTCTTGGTTTGACCCTCATGAACGCCCACTCCGCACCACTCGATCTACCCGTCCCCGCGCGGGGTTTCGTCAGCATCAAGCCCGCTAAAAACTGGGAGGAAGGGCTCATCACCGCGAACGGCACCCTTGCCATCAACGCGCTGAGCCGCCCGCTCGACGAGCGCATCATCTTCAATCACGAGCGACTGTTCATGCCCATGGGCGAACCGCACGTGCCACCGGACCAGTCCGCCCACCTGCCGGAAATCCGCAAGCTGATCGCCGACGGGAAATACAAGGAGGCCGAGGCCCTGCAGTTCAAGCTCTCCGGCCAGAAGAGTTTCATGTATCCGGATTTCTACGTCCCCGCTTTCGATCTCACCATCGACAGCGAGCCGCAGGGCGAGGTGCGCGACTATGCGCGTTCGGTGAATTTCCAAACCGGCGAGGCCGTCGTCCACTGGGCGGACGACCGCGGCGCCTTCGAGCGCCGGATGTTCGTCTCCCGCAGGGACGGCGTGGCGGTGATCAAGCTAACCGGTCCGAAACCCGGATCCATCAGCTGCAAGTTGAGGCTCGAAGCGCGCGAGCCTAGCGACGAGTTCAATGACGACAGTGACATCGCCAAGAAATCCGAGGCGATGTTCGAGGAGCATTTCGGCGATATCAAAAGCGGGGCTGACGGCGGTTCTCTCACTTTCAGCGCGCGTTTTCTCAAATCCTATCCGCGCAGCATCAAGGCGCTTGAGGGCCGCGCCCGCGTGGTGGCTACCGGCGGCGGCACCGAGGCCTCGGCCGACGGCACGCTCACCATCAAGGGTGCCGACAGCGTCCTGCTCTTCGTGGACATCCGCCTGCTCATGGACGCCGGGAAATCCGAGCAAGCCGCACTCGAGTCAAAACTCGCCGCCGTTTCCATCGACTACGACACGCTGCTCAAGAACCACGCCGCCCTGCACGGCGCGTTGTTCAACCGCATGAAGCTCGATCTCGGCGGCGGTGCCGACCACCAGAAACCCACCGAGCAGTTGATGGAGGAAAACACCTTCGACAACATCAACCGCGCGTGGTTGGAAAAACAATTCGACGCCGGACGTTACAACATCATCTGTTCCACCGGCGAGTTGCCGCCGAACCTCCAGGGCGTGTGGGGCGGCACCTATGTCCCCGGCTGGGCCAGCGATTACACGCACAACGGCAACGTGCCCTCCGCCATCGCCGCCGACCTGATGGGCAACATGCCCGAACTGATGCTTCCCTACATCGGCTACATCGAGTCGCTGGTGCCGGACATGGAGCTCAATGCCAGGAATTTTTACGGCTGCCGCGGCATCGTGCTGCCATCGCGCACCACCACCCATGGCTATAACAACGCGTTCGCGGAAAGCTTCGCCGGCGGCATGTGGGTGGCCGGAGCCGCGTGGGCCGCCCACTTTTTCTACGACTACTATCTCTATACCGGTGACGAGAAATTCCTCGCGGAGCGTGCGCTGCCGTTTATGGAAAAGGTCGCAGTGTTCTTCGAGGACTTCGTTTATGAAGGACCTGATGGCAAATACATCCTCTCGCCCGCGCAGTCGCCGGAAAACTGGCCCGCCGGGTCCGAATCCCAAGCCACCTTCAACGCTACCATGGACGTCGCCGCCGCCAAGGAGTTGTTAGGTGCTGTCATCGTCGCCTCGCGCAAACTCGGCCGCAATGCCGATAAAATCCCCGTTTGGGAAAGAATGCTGACCAAAATGCCGGATTACTCGGTCGAGGAGAACGGCATCATCAAGGAATGGCTCACGCCCAAGCTCGGCAATAACGACGCCCATCGCCACTCATCGCAGCTCTATCCGCTTTATGATGGCCTGCCCGATGAAATCGCCAACAGCCCGCAGCTTCGCAGCGCGTTCAGGAAGAGCGTGGAGGACAAGCTCGAACGCTATTGGAAAGACAACAAGCGCGGCTTCATGTCCTTCGGCATCGTCCAGCTCGGCCAGGTTTCCGCCAGCCTCGGCCACGGCGAGCTCGTCCATCACTGCCTCAAGCACCTCGTCAACGGCTTCTGGCTCAACAATCTCGCCTCCATGCACAATCGCCGCGCGTTGTTCAACATGGACATCAGCGGCGGCCAGCCATCGGTCATCATCAAGGCGCTCGCCGATTCCTTCCCCGGAAAAGTCCGACTGCTCCCCGCGCTGCCGAAAGCCTGGCCGACCGGCACCATCGAAGGCGTCCTCTGCCGCGGTGCGATCGAGCTGAATCGCCTGCATTGGGATGAAGGCAAGATTGAAGTGGAAATGACCTCCGCCAAAGGCCAGGAAATCACCCTCGTCCTTCCCGGCGAGATCCGCGAAATCAAGGCCGACGGCGCGAAGATCTCGGATGGTGCCAATGCGAAGGAACGCAAGTTCGTTCTCCCGGCAGGCCGCAAGGTTTCGCTGAAGATCACGCTGTGAATCCGGGGGCCTTTGTTACGGCGTGATGACCACGTTTAGGCGGGTGAAGAGTCGGTCGCCGGCGAAGCTCCGCTTGATTTTCACCTCGACCTTGTCGATACCGGGGCTGGTTCCATAAAAGTTGTCCGACTCGGTGATGACGACATCCGGTCCCGCCACCGCGGTGGTCCAGCGGCTCAGGTCGTTGCCATACTCCACCAGGATGGCGGTCTTGGAGTCGGTATTCGCCGCGTCGCTGCGGCGGTAGGTGTAGGTGAGGTAAGACGGATCGGTGGTGATGTCGCAGGCCGGTGCTTTGGCGGCGTCGTCGTTGCCGGTGGTCGGATCACTGCCGACGACCCACTCGATCCCGGTGGCCAGTCCGCCGCCGTCGAAGTCGAGCGCCATGTTCGTGTCGCTCAAGGTGCCGTTGGAGAAGGTGGCGCTGGCCCAGGAGTCAAATGCGGTGTTGACGGTAATGACCGTTTCATCGGGGAGGGCGGAAGCGGTGTCGAGATTGTTGCCAGCGACGTCCTTGAGAATGGCGGCGGCGTTGATCTTGAGTTGCAGGGTTCCGGCACTGGTCGGAGTGGCCTGCACGGTGAAGACGCCGGGCAATGTTTCGGCGACCGAGCCGATGGTGACGGCGGCGCTGCCCGCGTTGCCGAAGACGGCAGGGGTGACGGTGCCGGCATTCATGTCCTCGCTGAAGGTGACGGTGTAGGTGACCAGGGTGTTGACGGTGATTGGAGCGCCGCTCTTGTCATCGACGATGTTGCTGCCGGCCAGCGTTGGCGGCGTGATGTCAGCGGTGAGGTAACCGTTGGCATCGAGCAAGAGGGAACCAAAGCCGGCCGCCGAGATCTTGGCGAGCTGGGCGGAAGTCAGGCCGGTATTGGTGGTGCCGAATCGAAGCGATGCGCCTGAAACAAACGTGCCGGTGAGGTTCAGCGTGCCGCCGGTCCAGTCGATGGCGCTGCTGTCGGCAAAGGCCAGGGTGGCTCCGGTGCCGAAGTTGATGCTGGCGGTGCTGGTGATGTCCAGCGTTCCGACGGCGTCGGTGAAGGTCGCCGCATCAAGGGTGGCGTTGGCGATCGAAAGCGCGGAGGCGTCGGGCAAGACATGGTTCGCGCCGAACGCCAGCTTGCCGGCGGTGATCGTCGTCGAGCCGGTATACAGGCCGGTGCCGCCGAGTGTCCAAGTGCCGTTGCCCGATTTGGAGAAGTTGCGGAAAACCAAGGGCAGTCCACCTACGATTTCGCCATTGCTGGAGCCTTGAAGGGTGACGTCGTTGGTGGTGCTGCCGCTGCCCGTGAACGTGCTGGTGAACTTCAACAAGCCGCTAGCTCCCGAGGCATCGAGGGTTTTGGTGGCGCCCGTTCCGTTGAACAGGAAATGGATCACGCGGTCGGTGGTTTCGCCAAGGCCGGTGTATTTCAGGACGGCTCCTCCTTGGATGCCCGCGCTGCCGAAGTCGATGGTGCCGTTGGCCACGGTGATCGGCGCGCCGAGGGAACTTGATTCTAACATCGGCGTGCCGCCATTGACACTGTTGAAGGATGAAACGGATACGGTGCCGGCACCCTCGGTGGTTTGCGGTGAGATCGATGTCTTGCCCGTGTAGGTGTTCGAGTTGGAGACCGTGAGGTTGCCGGCGTAGGCTTTGACCAGATTGCCGCCGCCGCTGATCGCTCCGCCAAGGGTCTGGGCGGCGGTGCTGAAGATTCTCAAGGTGGTGCCGCTGGCCATGGATATATCGCCATTGTAGGTGCCGTTGCCCAGGCTGCCGGCGGTGGAGTTGCCGATTTGCAAGATGCCTGCGCTGATGGTGGTGGTGCCGTTATAGGTATTGGCCGCGGAGAGGATCAGGGTGCCGCCGCCGGTTTTGGTGAGACCGGCGACAATGCCTGAGGTGTTGCGGATGATCTGTGAGAGAGTGGCCGTTGAGGCGCCGACCTCGATGGTGCGGGTGGCTCCATTGAGGTCGATTTTGTTGTCGAGAGTAAAGGTGGCTGTATTCGGGCTGGCCGCCGCATCCTGCAGCACCAATGTGGTGGGACTGAAGTAGGTGCTCCCCCAGACGATCTCATTGGCCGCGTTGTCACCGACTCTCCAGTTTTTCGCGACGGCATCGGTCTGTTTGTTGGTGAAGCCGCTGCGGCCGCCGGTGATTTGGATTTGGCCCGATCCCGCGCCGAGAGTGCGGGTCATGTAATACCAAATCGTCGCAGTGCCGCCGTCGAGCTCCAGATTGCTGGCACCGGTGCCGGTGGTGCCGGTTAGTCCGCCGGGAATGTTGTTCGCGTTGGAAAATACGGTTCCAAGCTGGAGGATGCCTCCCGTGACTTTGGTGTTGCCGGTGTAGTTATTGGCATCTTGAGCGGCGCTGAGGATCAGCGCGCCGGTGCCTGACTTGGTGAGGCCGCCGCCACCGCTGATGACGCTGCTCAAGGTGGTGTTGCCAGTGCCATTTGCCGTCAGTGAAAAGCCGCCGTTGTTGACCGCGCCGGATCCCACGGTGAGAAGTCCGCTGGAGTTGTTTGCCCAGGTCTGCTCTCCGCCCAGGGTGACGGGACTGATGATGGATACCTGGCCTGAACCCGTGTTCATGGTGATGCCGCCATTGATCGTTAGCGCCTGGCCCGCCGTGCCGAGCGTGTAGTTGCCGGAGAAGGCGTTGAAAGCGATGATATTGGCCGTCGTCGGGCTGGCGAGGGAGACCGCGCCGCCGGAGCCGCCTTTGCCGAATAAGGCGTCTGATCCGGAAGTCCAGGTCACGTTGCCCGAACCGCTCCACCATTGGTTTGCGCCGAGCCATGCGCCCGCGCCATCGGTTTGGTTGGCCGCACCACCGTTGGCATCCCAGGTGAGGTCGAGGACAAAGGTGACCGTGACTTGGGCGGTCGCGGAATACGACGCGCCACTGGTGGCGGTGATGGTGAAGGGTCCTCCGGGAGTGGTGGCGGTGAAGAGTCCGGTGGAATCGATCGAACCGCCGCCGCTGGTGGACCAGTTGATGGGCGAAGGCTGGCTGGGCAGAAGCGTGCCGAACTGGTCCCGTGCCTCAGCGCTGAATTGGAGGGTGTTGCCGACAGCCAGGCTGCCGGAGCTCGGGGTGATCACCAGGGAATCCGTCGGGAGCACGCGCACGTTGACGGTGCTCGTCGTCGAGAGGTCGCCGGTATCCATGGCGGTTACGGTAAACAGGTAGTCGCCAACCGTGCTGAAGGTGGCGGTGGTGTTTTTCGCTGCGTTGTTTCCGTTGACCGGGAAGACGACGGGGGCCGGTCCCGTGGATTGCCAGGTATAGGTGAGGTCCGGTTCGCCCGCGTCGTCGGTGGCGGTGACGGAGAGACTGGTGCTTGCGCCGCGGATGATTTGATAGGTGGTCGGGCCGTCCGTCTGGGTTTCGCCGGAGGAAGTGCTGGCGGCGACGGTGATGACCGGAAGCTGGTTAGGTGGAGGTCCGCCTGAGGTGCCGATCAGCGAGATGCTGTCCACATACCAACCGGTGCTGGCGGTGCTGGCGGTGCTGGCGTCGGTGGCGATGCTCCAACGGACGCGAAGCGAGGCTCCTGCATACTTGACCGCATCGGTGAGATTGATGACGGTCTGGACGTAGCCGTTGCTATTGCCCGTCCACGCTTGCATTCCGTCGAATTCGCTTCGGTCATTAAGTTTGCCAGTGGCAGACATGGTCGCATTGTAGCCATTGCTAGAGAAAGATGCGCCGGAATTGGCATCTTCGATATTGAACCATGATGCGCCGTTATTCAACGACAGCTGGATGCGGCCGCCATCCTTCTGACTCTCCAAATTGTATGAGTGCCAAAACCGGAGTTGCGCGGCGGTGGAATCTTCCGGGATGGAAATCGGCGTACTGATCAGATGTGAGGTGGCCTTGCTGGTCGGCACGGGGGCGGAATACAAGTTGCTCCCGCTTTGGCTTTGTGAGGAATCGTTCAAAAGAGTCCATGTCAGGCTTCCCGTAGTGGCTTGGGAATCCCAGTTGGCAGGGGGATTTGACGAGCTGTCGAAATCCTCACTCCAAAAGGCAGTCAGTGTGCCATTGACGGTGAAGGCGGCGGGCAATGTGGAGGTTGCCAGATCCGGATTGGTGGCGACCACGTCCCATGCCCCGGAGGCGGCACCGGTGAGGTTGAACTGGCAGCGCAGCGTGTTGCCGATCATCT
>JBFZFJ010000249.1:0-15005 GCA_041306405.1 Verrucomicrobiales bacterium
GGCGACGGCGGGGGCCGAGCCTTGCGCGCTGACGAACAGGAATTTCCAATCGTCGAGGGTGATCGTCTGGAAGAGCGTCAGGAAAGCCCGTGACAGGCCGCCGAAGTGCTCCTTGTCGTGACCTCCGAAGAGATGCACACCGGCGATGGCGTAGATGTAGAACATGATTCCAAGCAGCAGGCTTACATAACCCATGGAGCTGAAGCTCTTGATCAGCGCGCCGACCAGCAGCTGGAGCTTGGGTAGGGCGGAAACAAGACGCAACAGTCGCAGCGTCCGGCCGAGGCGCAGCACCACGGCGAACTGCGAATCCATCGGCAGCAGGCAGAGCACGATGACGGTGAAATCAAAGACGTTCCAGCCATCGCGGAAGTAGTCCCAGGGCCGCGGGCAGCGTGATGTTAGCTTTAAAACCGCTTCAACGATGAAGATACCCAGCACGATGGCATCGAGCGCCCGCAGTGTGGGGCCGTGGGTGGACACCATGCCGGCGTCGGTCTCGATCCCCGCGAGTATGCCGGCTATCAGGATCGTCAGAATGACCAGACGCTGGAACCAGGAAGCATCGACGATACGCTTCGTGGTTTCCGGGAAATCACTGAACTTGGGAATTGGCATTCTACGTGAAATGAGAGTGGCGGTATCAGACCGGTGTGCCGCCACGGACCAGCGAAAGGATCGCGGCGGTATCGAGCGTCTTGGCCCGCTCTTGGATTTCCGGCAGGTAACGGGTGTGGAGCTCGCGGGCCTGGCTTTGCAAGGACCCGATGAGCTTCTTCAGATCCGGGGCCGCGAGATTGCGACCGCCCGCATAGTAACTCTGCGCCATGTGCCCGATGGCATACGTCGAGGCGAATGACACAGCAGACCCTGCAACTTGGTCAGCCACCTTGCCGACGGTCTTCCCCCCGAGTTTGCGGCCGAACCTGCCCACCAGCTTGCGTGCGAAGCCCTCCACCATTTGGGAACCGAGCCCGATGCCAGCGGTGGCGAGGAACTCCTTGATATTGCTTCGATCAAGCTCCACCCCGTGGGACTTCCCAATCCGATACACCATCTTCATTTGCATGGGAATGATGACAACCGTTGCCAAGGTTTGGGGCAACAATTCGAGAGCGCCAGCAACGATCGCGTATTTGAGAATCATGCTGCCACTATCAGCAGTGGTGACCGCCTCCGGCAGCGGCGTGCCAAGTGGCGCGAGGGCGGCGGAATCCACCTCCGCGTCCACAGCGCTTGACTCGCCTTCCGAAAGGGCCAGACGGCGGCGCAATTCCGCGAGAAACTCCCCTTCCTCGGCGGAAATCGAGCCGCCGACTTCGCAAATCGCCCGCGCCATTTCGTAAGCAAGCATCCGGTCCTGGTTGGTGCCGAGACCTTTGCCCGCCTCCTCGATGGAGAGTTTCCCCATCAGGATCCTGCGCGAGAGAGCGGCCAGGTTGTCCGCGTCCATTTCTTCGGCGTAGCGGGCGATTTCCTGGCGCTCGGCATCAGATTGCTCGCCATTCGAGTAGGCGGCGTGGAGGCAGATTGCCAGCAGTGAGTCATGAGTGGTGATCGGGTTCATGGTGATATAGTTAGATATGGTCAAGCCGGCTTCTCATCTTCTTTGTTGGGGATCAGGACGGACATCACCGTTGCCGCGGCGAGCGTGCCGAGCACGATGACCAGCGAAACAAGCGGATCGATCTTGATGCTCTTGAACTCACTGGCACTGAGGCCGAAATCGTTGAAATACGGCGGCGCGGCGAGTAACAGCAGCTTGATGCCGATGAAGGCGAGAATCAGGATCAAGGCAGGCTTGAGGAAGCGGAATTTCGCGATCAGGGCGGCCAGGCAGAAGTACAGGGCGCGCAAGCCGAGGATCGCGAAAATGTTACTGGTAAAGACGATGAAAGGATCCGGAGTGATCGCAAAGATCGCGGGAATCGAGTCAACCGCAAACACAAGGTCCGTGATCTCGACCATGATCAGCGCGAGGAAAAGCGGAGTAATGGCCCAACGCGCGGAGAGAGTGCCCGGTGCCGCAGGGGCGTAAGTGTCCTTACCTGTTTTCGGATCCTTGATAGAAGTAGGGGCCACCGTGCGGCGGGTGAAGAACTTCTGGCCGTCATAGAAACTCACCGTGCGGAAGAATCGCTTTGCAAGTCTCACGACGGGATTGTTTCCCGGGTCGCTGTGGCTGGTGATGAGCGCCATCTTGACGGCCGTGAAGATCAGGAACAAACCGAAGACGATAAGGATCCAAGTGTAGCGCATGATCAGCTCCCCACCGAGGAAGATCATCCCTCCGCGCATGATGAGCGCGCCGATGATTCCCCAGAAGAGCACGCGATGCTGGTATTTCGCCGGGATCGCGAAGTAGCCGAAGATCATCGCGATGACGAAGATGTTATCCATCGCCAGAGACTTCTCGACGATGTATCCGGTAAGATATTGGATCGCCGCCGTGGCTCCGGTGACTTCTCCCAGCATGATCGCCCCTCCTGCATAAACCGGGGTTTCCAATCCCAGCCCCAGCCAGTGATGCTGATAAGCGTAATAAATGAAGCCGGTGAAAGAGACTCCGCAAGCGAGCCAGATGCAGGACCAGGTGATGGATTCCTTCATGCTGACTTCATGGGCCTCCCGATGGAAAACACCGAGATCGAGGGCGAGGAATACCATCACCAACCCGATGAAGCCGATGTAGGCCCACATTTTCATGCTGGCGGGATCGGCGGTGGCTGCGGTGGTGGCGAGTAGTGAGAGAATGGTCATTTGGTTTCAGGGGCAGAGTATATGGAGCGGTATCGGGGTCAATGGTGCTGGCTACCGGCAGGACGGCGGCGCGTCAGATCAATGGCGGGAGCTCTCTCACGGCGGTGCGACCGCTTGACTTTGCGGTGGCCGATCTTGCCGGCGATCCGCTCGAAGGCTTTGAGGATCGCCGCGCGGAGCGTGTGGTCCGAGGATTTCACAATGACGTCCGGTCCGGGAGTCACGAGGTGAAAGGACGCGCTGAACGGCGGACTGTCGGTGAGGCTGCGCTCGAGACGGACGCGGGCCTCGTCGATTTGAAGATCGGGCAGCAGCGATTTCAGCTCGTTTTCGATCATCTCGACGATGGACTTGGACGGAGCGTGGTTGCGGTGGCTGAGGGTCAGTTTCATGGTTGGTGGGGTTGACGGGCAAACCCTGCCCTACGCTTTTAAATTTGCATAATACGAAAACTCACACTAAACGTTCCAGAAAATGGAAACGTCAGCCGCAACCGGATTTCTCAATTACCACCATCTCCGCTACTTCTGGACCGTGGCGACGGAGGGCAGCCTGAAGCGGGCTTCGGAGAAACTGAGGGTCTCGCAGCCGTCGATGTGCACGCAGATCAAACTGCTGGAGACGAGTCTGGGAGAGACGCTGTTCCGGCCCAGCGGGCGCTCGCTGGAGCTGACGGAATTCGGCCAGGTGATCTACGGCTACGCGGAGGAAATCTTCACCCTCGGCGGCGAGATCCTGCGCGCCACCAAACAGGCGCCGGGCGTGCGGGCGCTGCGCCTGCATGTCGGCATCGTGGACTCATTTCCGAAGTTGATGAGCTACGACATCCTGCGCCCGGTGCTGGAGCACCAACCTCCGGTGCAGCTCACCTGCCACGAGGGGAAACTCGCGGACCTCGTCTCCCAGCTCAACACCCACCGGATCGATGTGGTGCTCTCCGACGAGCCCGCCTCGCCGGGAATCGCGGGCAGGGTTTTCAATCACCCGCTAGGAACTTCCGAGATCACGTTCTGCGCGATGCCGGGCCTGGCCAAAAAGCTCAAGGGCCGCTTCCCGCGCAATCTCGACGGCGCGCCGGCGCTGCTGCCGACCCAGAACTGCAGCCTCCGCCGCGATCTGGAAAACTGGTTCGGCGGCGCTGGCGTGCAGCCGCGGGTGGTGGCGGAGTTCGAGGACGCGGCGCTGACGAAAATCGTGGCGACCAGCGGGCATGGGTTCATCGCGGTGCCCACGGTGGTGGCGTCCGAAGCGGTGGAAAGATACGGCTTTGTGCCGATCGGCCGGACGAAGGAAGTCGTCAGCCGGTTTTATGCGATCACCGCCGAGCGACGTTTCACCCATCCGGCGATTCTGGCCATGACGGAGAAACTGCGACCTGCTAGAAAGAAACGAACCCCGAAGGCATGATCCAACGACTCCCCTTCCATCACCCTGCGACTGACGCCGATGTCCGCCGGCTGCGCTTCTTGCTGCGCGCCGCGCTCGCGGGTGTCGGCTTTCATCCGGCCGCAAGGATCGCCGTCCTCAACCTCGCCTGCGGCCGGGCCGACGAGACGGGAGCCCTCCTCGCCGCGCTCGCTCCGGCGGAAATCAGCTGCTATCTCGGCATTGATCTTCGCCCGGACGCCATCTCCGAGGCTGCCCGAAGATGGACGCTGCCTGGTGGCCTCATCGAGTTCCGCTGCGGCGACGCTTCCACCATCAACCGGATGAAACAGCTTCCCGAGTTCGACTTCATTTTTATCCGCCATCAGAACTACTGGGACGATCCGGCCACGTGGGACCGACTTCTATCAAACGCTCTCGCCGCGCTCGCCCCCGCCGGACTTCTGGCTTGCACGTCGTATTTCGACCGCGAGCACGATCTCCTCAAGGCCGCCCTCAAAACCCGCGGCGCGGAAATCGTCTGGGACGCGCGTCACCTGGCGTCCCGCCCGCTCCACGACGCCTGCGGGAAATCAGTCGACCGACATCTCGCGCTTTTCAAAAGCCGATCCTCGCAAGACGCGGAGCCGGCTGATTGATCTGCGGAAATGCGGTCCGGGGATCTGATTTCAAGCGATGGTTTCGGCGGGGGATTTTTGTAAAAGTCATTTGCATATCGGCGCGTCCCGGGCGTGTGTTTCATGCCATGAAAACTTCATCATTCTTCCGATGGATCGCATTTTCCGCGCTGGCTGTCGGCGCGGTTGCCAGCACCAGCTGCATGACGACTTACGATGAATACGGCCGACCGGTGCAGTCCGTGGACCCGGGCGCGGCCGTGGCGGGTGCCGCCGCCGCGGGAATCATCGGCTACGCTCTGGCGAACGACAATGACCACCACCATCACCACCACGGCTATTATCGGGGCGGGCGGCATTACAGCGGGGGGTATTATGGCGGGCACCACGGTGGCTACCGGCGGTATTGAAATTTCACCAATTCCTGTTGAATAGCCGCAAGGGCCCCGCGTCTATTGCTGCATGAAAAGCAAAACTCCGCTCTTTCGATTGACCGTGTTGTCCGCGCTGCTCGCCCTGATCGGCTCCTGTGTCAGCTGCATGACGACTTATGTTTCCTATGGCCGGCCGGTGCAGTCGGTGGATCCAGCGGTCGCGATCGCGGGTGTCGCCGCCGCGGGCCTGATCGGATACGCCGCGTCTAATAACAACGATCACCATCATGGCGGCCACTACCGCGGCGGGTATTACGGCGGTGGCGGATACTATCGTGATGGCTGCTATTGAGCCGCGCGCGGGACGGGATCGACATTTCGGAAACGGCCGGTCAAGTTGCGCGGCAACTTCCTGATCCACCATGCCAGCCACCGCGAGCCGCCTTTCCGTTTTCACCGAATCCGTCATCCGCGGCACCACCCGGCTGGCCAACCAACACGGCGCGATCAATCTGGCGCAGGGGTTTCCCGACTTCGAACCGCCGGAGGAATTGTTAGCCGCGCTCGAACGAGCGACCCGCGGGCCGCACCACCAATACGCGGTGACCTGGGGCGCGCCGAAATTCCGCGAGGCGCTGGCCCGGAAAATCCAGCGCTTCACCGGGCTGCCGATCAATCCGGACCAGAACCTCGTCGTCACCTGCGGCAGCACCGAGGCGATGATGGTCGCCATGATGACCGCCTGCAATCCGGGCGACAAGGTGATCATCTTCTCGCCGTTTTATGAAAACTACGCGGCGGACGCGATCCTGTCAGGAGCCGAGCCTATCTACGTGCCGCTGCGGCCGCCGGGCTTCGGTTATGATCCCGGGGAACTCGCGCGGGCCTTCGCGCAGAAGCCGAAAGCGATCGTGGTTTGCAATCCCTCGAACCCGACGGGCAAGGTTTTCACCCGCGACGAGTTGATGGAAATCCTGCGTCTGGCCGAGGAGCACGACGCTTTCGTGATCACGGACGAGCCATACGAGCACATCGTTTTCGCGCCGCACGAGCATGTGTATTTCGCGGCGCTGCCGGGCGCTTTCGAGCGGACCATCACTTGCAACTCGCTCTCGAAAACCTACTCGATCACCGGCTGGCGGCTCGGCTACGTGCAGGCCGCCCCGGCGGTCATCGCGCAGGCGCGGAAGGTGCATGACTTCCTAACCGTCGGCGCGGCGGCACCCTTGCAGGAAGCCGCGATCGCCGGGCTCGAACTGCCGGACAGTTACTACACCGGGCTGCGCGATCTCTACACGGAGAAGCGCGATCTGTTCCTCGGGCTGCTGCGCCAGACCGGCCTGCCCTTCACCGAGCCGCAGGGCGCTTACTATGTGATGCTGGATATTTCCTCGCTCGGCTTCACGACGGATACCGAGGCATCCGAGTGGCTGATACGCGACATCGGCGTGGCGGGAGTGGCGGGTTCGAGCTTTTTCCGGGAACCGGTGAACCATCTCATTCGCTTCCACTTCGCGAAGAACGCGGCCACGCTGCAAGCCGCGGGCGAGCGCCTGCTCCGCTTGCGTTAAGAAAGCGGGAGCACCCCGGCGAAAATGCCTGCGATTCCCGCTTTTCCAATCCACGAGATTCCGCAAGGCTGCTCGCGCGATGCCAGCCATTGAAAACACCTACGCTTTGATTCTCGCAGGAGGTTCAGGAACCCGTTTCTGGCCCTTGAGCCGGAATTCCCGGCCGAAGCAGCTTCTCGATCTTTTCGGAACCGGCACGCTCCTCGAGCAAACGATCCGCCGCCTCGACGGGCTGGTTCCTTTTGAAAACATCCTGATCCTCACCAACGAGCTGCAACTCGACGCCGTCCGCGCCATCGCCACCATGCTGCCGGCGGAAAACATTTTCGCCGAGCCCGCCAAACGCGACACCGCGCCTGCCGTCGCGCTCGGCATCGGCCTCGTCGCCGCCCGCAATCCCGACGCGGTGATGATGGTGCTGCCTTCCGACCAGCTGATCCAGGACACCGCCGCCTATCACTCGGTCATGCGCGACGCCCTCGCCACCGCGGAAACTTCCGACGGCCTCGTCACCATCGGCATCCGCCCGACCTGGGCCTGCCCGTCCTACGGCTACATCGAGCGCGGCGGGCCTGCTAACATCACTGGCCTGGCGTGCGAACATCCGCCCTTCGAAGTGACGCGTTTCCGCGAAAAACCCGACGCCGAACTCGCCGCGCAATTCCTCGCCCAAGGCGGTTTTTCCTGGAACGCAGGGATGTTCGTCTGGTCGCTTCCCACCGTGATCCGGCAGCTCGCCGCCCACGCGCCCGAGCTCGCGGGATTCGTCTCCGAACTCACCAGCTCGCCTGACATCCACGCCACGGTGGCCGCGCGATTTCCCGCACTCACGCCGATCTCCATCGACTACGCGCTCATGGAAACCGCCGACCGCGTGCTCAACATCGAGGCGACTTTCGACTGGGACGACGTCGGCTCCTGGCTTTCCATCGCCAAGTATCTCGAAAAATACGGCGAGGAAAACCGCGCCAACGAGCCGATCACCCAACTCGACTCGCAAAACAACATCGTCTTCAACGCGCTGCCCGGCACCCGCATCGCCCTGCTAGGCGTGGACGACCTCATCATCGTCCAAACCCCGGACGCCCTGCTCATCGCCAACCGCCACCAGGCGGATGCGATCAAGAAACTTTCCGACATCCTTCCCGTCGAGCTCCTCTGAACGCGCGAAATTCCAACTCCCCTCACCCGGCGCTCGGCATCGATCATGGTGACGCGCGGATCGGCGTCGCCGCCACCGACGATTTCGGCATCCTCGCGCATCCCGTCGAGACCATCGACCAGAGCAAGGGCGACGCCATCGAGCGGATCGCCCGGCTGGCGGAAATCCGCCAGATCCACACGCTCGTCGTCGGCCTGCCGGTCCGCATGGATGGCAGCGAGGGAAGCTCCGCCGCCAAGGTCCGCGCCTTCGCCGACCGGCTGCGCGACCGCCTCCCCACCCTCCCCCTCGTCTTCGTGGACGAAACGCTAACGACCTCCACCGCCGCCGCCAAACTCCGAGAAGCCGGACGCAACGCCCGCCAGCAAAAGGCCGTCATCGACCAAGCTGCCGCCGTGGAAATCCTGAATTTATGGATGGGAGGGATCGGATAGATGCGACTCAAGCTCACCATCGCCTACGACGGGCGCCCTTATAACGGTTGGCAATCGCAGGTTGGCGGGAACACGGTGCAGGACATCATCCAGTGCGCCTTGGAGGAAGTGGCGAAACAACCGCTGCGGCTACACGGCTCGGGCCGCACGGATACCGGCGTGCACGCCCTCGCGCAGATCGCCCATTTCGACGCGCCGCCGGGGACTTCCATGAACCCGTTCAACTGGGTGCCCGCGCTCAATTGCAAGCTGCCCGCCACCATCCGGATCATGGCTTGCGAGGAGGTCGCGCCGGATTTCCACAGCCGCTTCTCCGCCATCGGGAAGATCTATCATTTCGACCTCTGCACCGATCCCGTCCTGCCGCCGCTCAAGGCCGGCACCGCCTGGCACATCCCGCGCCAGCTCGACGCGGACGTCCTGTGGGACGCGCTCGCGCTTTACATCGGCCGCCACGACTTCCACGCCTTCGCCGCCTACCGCGGCAATGAAACGCCGGACATCGACTGGTGCCGGACGATCGAGTCGGTGGAGCTGACGACTTTGCAGGACGGCTATCAGATCTCCTACAAGGGAGACGGTTTCCTCTACAAAATGGTCCGCCTCCTCACTGGCGGCGCGGTCCACGCCGCGCAAGGGCGCATCCGCCTAGACGATCTGGCCGCGTTGCTCGACCAACCGCCCGGCCTGCCGCTCGGGAAATCCCCGCTCTGCGCCCCGTCCGACGGGCTGTTCCTGCAACAGGTAATCTATCCGTAATCTCCGGGACCGCGGCTCTTGTCACAGAAACGGATTGCCCGCGCGCTCCTCGCCTAGGGTGGTGGCCGGTCCGTGGCCGGGAAGCAGGATGGTGGAATCAGGCAGCGGAGCAAGGACTTGCCTCAGGTTCCGCAGGGCTTTCTGGTAGATGGCTGGCGAGCCGCAGCCGCCGATGGAACCGGCGAAGAGCGCGTCGCCGGTGACGAGGACCGGGCGGGCGAGGCCGTCGATGTGATAGCCGAGCGCCGGGTCGGCGTGGCCGGATAGATCGCAAGCGCGGACGGTGAGCGGGCCGCAGCGGATGGAGTCGCCGGGGCGCATGGACCGGGCGTTTTCGATTTGATCGCCGTGAACGACGTTGCCTCTCGCGACGAGCGCGGGAATTCCGCCGACGTGGTCGCGGTGGCCGTGGGTGACGAAAACATGGCCGTTAGCTGGCGCGCCGACCGCATCGAGCGCGACCGCGCATGAGTCGGAATCAACGCCGGTGTCGAAAAGGATCGCCGTGTCATCCATCCAGACGAGCCATGCGTTCACCCGTTCCTCGCCGAAGGGCAGGTCGAGTCGGTGGATGCCCGGCAGGGCGAGCGGTTCCGGCAGGTAGCCGGGATGATTGACAAGCGCTGCGGTTTGCAAATCCAACACCGGCGCGAGGCGGCGGGCGGTTTCCTCCGAGAAATCCCCTGCCGCGAAGGCGAGGACGCGGTCTTCCGGCAGGCCCGCCTGCCGCGCGGCATCGACCGGCGTGAGTCCGTGGCCGCGCAGCGCCTTGCGGATGACCCAAGTGTAATCGTCTTCGAGCATGGTGGCTTACCTCATCCGGTAGTAACTATCGGAATTGTAGAGGAAATAGACGTCCTGCGGATTGAGGCGGGGTAGCCAGACGAACGGCTTGCCGGAAGCGTCGATCTCCTCGGCCAGCGCGGCGGGCTGGGTGGCCTTGGCGGGTTCGACGGAGTCCGGGTTTTTGGTGAACGAGGTTTCGTCGATGCCGTTGACGATGTGGTTGACCCACTTCAGCTCCTTGGCCTGCTCGCCGAATTCGCTCCAGTCGCCGCTGGACGACCTGGCATACATCTTCTTGATCAACTCGTCCGTGGTGACCCCCATTTTGTTAGCGATAGGCGTGCCGAGGCGCGCCCACCAGCGCTGGCTTTCCTCGTGGAACTCGCGCTGCTGGGTGAGGTTGAGCTGGGCCGTGACCACGGAGCTGATCTGGTGGTGGAGGATGACCGCATTCGGATAGGCATAAGACTCCTTGGCGAGCGTGGTGATGGCGGCGGCCATCGACGCGGCGAAGGATTTCACGACGACGTGTACCGGCGCGTCGCTCGATTCCATGGCTTTGAGAATCCGATAGCCAGCCATCACGGAGCCGCCGGGCGAGGCGTCGATGACGATGAAGATAGGCAGCTCGCGATCCTTGTTGTTCCAATACTGGATGCGGCTGGTGATGAAGTCGGCGGTGGCGGTGGTGATCAGGCCGTTGAGCGGAATCCGGCGGTCGGAGACGACGAGGGTGCCGTTTTCCTTCAGCGGGTTCTTGAGGAAGACCGGCTTGGCATCGGCGAATCTGGCACGCTTCTCGGCGGTTTCGATTTGGGCGATGTCGTTCTGGAGACGGGTGATTTCGAGGGCGGCTTCGGTCTGAACGATCTTCAGGTCGTTCGCGAGTTTCTCGGCGCGGGCTTTGGAGAGCTCGCCTTCGCGGGTGATTTTTTCTTTCTCCGCATCCATCTTGGAGAGTTCCTGCTGGAGAGCCGCCTGGCGTTTGGCGGTTTCCATGGCGAGTTTCTCGGTCATCAACTCCCGCTCCAACTTGAGGCGGGTGACTTCGGCGCGCATGACGCTGGTCGCCTGGATGAGGCGCTCGGCTTCAAGTTTGTTCTCGGTGGCGAGGGCTTCCTGCTCGGTGCGTTTCGCTTCGAGCGCGGGGTTCGCCGGAGTGGCGGCTTCGGCGGGAACTGCGGGTGGCGCTTCTTTCGCGGGAAGCAGGGCGGTCGTCAGGGCGAAACCGATCAGGGCCGCGTGGGTTGGGAATGTTTTCATGAGTCGGTTCTAAAACGCTGCGACGGCGCAGCTTTGTTCGGGAAATTTCAGGACTTCCGGGCTTTGGCGCGGACCCCGATGAAGACGATGATCCCGGCAAACGCGAGGAAGATGGCGGCGGCGATGCCAAGCGTGGTGAACAAGCGGCTGCTGGCCGAGTCCACCTGCGCGTCGGTGATCTTGTCAGCCGGGATCTCACCCGGAATTCTCGTTAGCACGACTTTCCCGTCGGCGACTCCCACGCGGGTGAGCTTGGCCATCGCCGGACCGATCACCGGATCGACGAGATAGCGCTCGGTGATCCGATAGGGCGACATTTGGCCGATGAATTCCGGAGCGACTTTCTTGCCGGGAACCTCGATGGCGTCGAGGCTGAGGACGACCTCGTGTTTGAGCAATTGCGGGCGGGCAACGAGCGTGCCGTTGAGGAAGCGGGAGTCGGAGGCGATCCAGCCGGGTTCGCCGTCACGGGCGAGCCGGGGCTTGCCGTTGAGTGGAAACGAAATAGCGACGCGCAGGTTTTCACCCTCGATGGCGGTGACGCGGAAGGTGCCGCGGAGTTCCTTGAAGGGCTCGTAGGCGGCGATGGCGAGATTCAAATCCCCGGCGGATAGAGCGAGCGTGGCCTGCGAGTCGCCGGCGAGTTGCTGGCGGAACGCCTCCACCCGTTCAGCGAGATTATTCAGGGCGGCTTCTTGATTTTCGAGCGGCGAGACTTCGAGCGGGACGGGTTTTTCCGCGGTGAACTTGGCAATCTCGTTGAACTGCCGGAACAAGGTGAGGACCGAGAATCCGATCAGGAAAACCATCACCGCGAGTGCGGCGATGAGGATGGCGCAACCCGCGAAAGGCGAGCGGGCGCTGGCATCATTGCGAGGCGTGTTCTGGGACATCGGACGGGATTGGATAGAATCAGGGGGCTTTGTTTTCCGGCTCTTCAACTGGGGGAGGAGTCTCGTCGATGGCGGGGAGCTCGTCGCTGAAATGCGGATCCTTGGGAGGATACTCGTCGTGCCAACCGTCGTCGCCCTCCTCATGCGCGTGATGATCCGTTGGATGATATTCATCGTGCCAACTGTGGTCTTCGGCGGGGTCCGGGGTGACCGCTTCCGCGCGCATTTTTTCCTCGCGGGCAATCTGGCGTTCCATACTTTCCCGGGCTTCCTGCTCCTCCTTGATGCGGTTTTTCTTGCTGTCGAAATAGGCGAGCCAGATGCAGATTTCGTAGAGAATGATCATCGGCGCGGCCATCAGGCAGAGAGTCATCGCGTCCGGCGTCGGAGTGAGGACGGCGGCGGTGACGAAGATGCCGACGATGGCATAAGAGCGGGTCCGGGACATCGTTTCATAGCTGAGCAGTCCGAGTTTCACGAAGACCATCACCACCACCGGCAGCTCGAAGGACGCGCCGAAGAGCAGGGTGAACTGCGTGGCGAAGGAGATGTACTCGCCGATCCGCCAGTCGTTTGAAATCCCCATGTTGCCGCTCCACTCCGCGAAGAACAACAGGGCCCGCGGCAGCACCATGTAGTAGGCGAAGGCCGCGCCCGTCAGGAACAAGCCGAAGCCGACTGCCATCGCCGGCCAGAGGACGCGCTTCTCATTGCTGTGCAGTCCGGGCAGGACGAATTGCAGGATGAACAATAACAGCAGCGGAAACGAAACGACGATGCCCGCGACGAACGACAGTTTCATCGACAGCATGAAGCCCTCGGTGGGCCGGAGCGCGGACATCATCCGCAGGTTGCCCTGGGCGTCGCTGTCGGTGTTCGGCTTGGTCCGGAGGAGGGCTTTGACCTGGAGCTTGAGCTCGTCGGATCCGCCAAGCGAGTTGACGAAGGCATCGCGCTTTTCCTCGGGCAGGGCGTTGGCGGCGCGGAGCAGGCTGATGGATTCGGCCTGGAACGAGAGATCGGCGTCGCCGAGGGATTGATAGAAAAGCGCGCGCTGCTCGGGCGTGAGATTCATCGCCGCGTGTTCGACCTTGCGGGCTTTTCCCCAGCTTTCCACGGTCAGCGGGCGGGGGGCGTCATCCGGCAGCGTGGCCTTGAGCTGGGTGACCAGCACCTGGTCCACCGGCTGCCGGAAGAACTCCATCAGGTTCTTGTTGAAGGCGAAGCAGACGATCATCGAGATGACCAAGGTGATCACGACCCGGGTGACCATCACGCGCAAGTCCTCCAGATGCTCGAGAAACGGCTTTTCGTGGTCCGGGTGGGAATTCTCCCGGAGCTGGATGACTTTTTTCAGCAGATACATTGCTTGTAGGGGCGGGATTCAAGCCGCGCTTTCCCCGCACCGCAAGGGCAGATGTTTTTCACCGGGCAATTCTGGCGTTGCGGTCCGCGCGCGCGTGTCCCACCCTATCGTGCCGCAGCCAAGCCCCCGCAATTGACACCATGTTCCAGCCCGACTCCGTGATTCCTGATTTCCCGATCCTCGATCAAGCGATCGGCGGACGCCCGCTCGTCTATCTGGACAACGCCGCCACCACGCAGAAGCCGATGGCGGTGCTGCTGGCGTCCCGGCACTATTACGAGGCGATGAACGCCAACATCCACCGCGGCACCCACCACTTGGCCCGGCTCGCCACGGAGACCTTTGAAAAAGCCCGCCAAACCGTCGCCAACCACCTCAATGCGGCGAGCTCGGACGAGGTGATTTTCACCTCCGGCACCACCGACGGCATCAATCTCGTAGCCAACATCCTCGGCCTCTCCGGCCGGATCAAGCCGGGCGACGAGGTGCTCATTTCCGCGCTGGAGCACCATTCCAACATCGTCCCGTGGCAGATGCTCTGCGAGCGCAGCGGCGCGATTCTCAAGGTCATTCCTTGTTTTGACGACGGCACGCTCGATCAGGCCGCCTTCCTTTCCCTGCTCAACGAGCGCACGAAAATCCTCTCGCTCACCTGGATTTCCAACTCCTTCGGCACCGTCAATCCGGTCGCGGAAATGGCCGCCGCCGCGAAAAAAGCCGGCGCGCTCGTCATGCTCGACGCCGCCCAGGCCGTCGCCCACGTGCGGATCGACGTGCAGGCGCTCGACATCGATTTCCTCGCGTTTTCCGGCCACAAGGTTTACGCACCGACCGGCACCGGCGTCCTGTGGGGCCGTGCGAAAATCCTCAACGCGCTGCCGCCCTGGCGTGGCGGCGGCGAAATGATCAAGGAGGTCACCTTCGAGAAAACCACCTACAACGACCTCCCCTTCAAATACGAGGCCGGCACGCCGAACATCGAGGGCGCCATCGCCCTCGGTGCCGCCATCGACTTCGTCAACGGCATCGGCCTGGGCGCGATTCAGGAGCACGAGGAGGCGCTCATCCGCTCCGCCGCCGACGCGCTCGCCTCGATTCCCGGGATTCGTTTCTTCGGCCCGGCCGACCGCGCGGGCGCGCTCTCCTTCAATGTCGCGGGCATCCACCACTACGATCTCGGCACGCTGATGGACCAAATGGGCGTCGCCGTCCGGACCGGCCACCATTGCTGCCAACCGCTGATGGCGCGCTTCGGCATGACCGGCACCGTGCGCGCGTCGTTCGCCTTATATAACACGCAAAAGGATGTCGAGGCGCTCGCCGAAGCCACCCGCAAGGCCGTCTCGATGCTGAGTTGAAAATCAAAACCACCGCCCGCATGAACATCGTCCTCGGAATTTCCGGCTCCATCGCCGCCTACAAATCAGCGGATCTCGCGTCGCAGTTGGTCAAGCTCGGCCATGAAGTCCACCTCGTGATGACCCACTCGGCCACCGAGTTCATCACGCCGCTTACGCTCCAGACGCTCACCCGCCAGCCGGTGCTCGTCTCGCTGGAAGACGAGAAACAATCGTGGAAACCCGGCCACATCGAACTCGCCGACCGCGCCGATCTGTTCGTCGTCGCCCCGGCCA
>JBFZFJ010000250.1:0-3690 GCA_041306405.1 Verrucomicrobiales bacterium
GAATGTGCTTACCGAAAACTTCCTGTCATAATGATCCTTTTGCGGATCCAGCGGCTCGTTGAATTAGAACAATGCCAGCCCAACGCCCAACTCCGGCCAGTTCTCCATGGAGTTCAGCCACTGCGCCCCACGCCCGCGCAGTGTCCCCGATTCCGTTCTCCCCAAATAGGGGATTCAAAGCGGGTCCGCGTCCTTGCCGGATCGATCCACGGCAATTCGCAACTCCATCGCGTGCCGGATTTCATGAGACATCACCGCCAGCCAGACCAGCAGCGCCAAAACCAGCGCCCCGGCCACGATCCAGCCGGTGGTTACCGAGGTGCCTGCAAACCACATCACCGCTAGCGAAATCCCGCCAATCCAGAACAGGCACGACGCGAGCAGGACGATCAACACTTTCGATGGCTGGATGGCGGTCATCAAGAATTCTTGAATATCAATCCGCATCCGCTTTGGCGAACACTAAAATCAGGCGTCATCACGTAGTGTTCGGATGAGTCATGGGACCGGTCATCCAGGGCGCGTCGCCCGCGGCGCGGAGATGCGCCATTTTCCCTTGTTGTGGCTTGACCCGGACTTTTCATCCCGCCAGTGTGCCGCCCCGCCGCAGCCCCGATGGCAGCGGCGTGCCCTAATAGAACCAACCTACCGATCAGCCATGGCCGCGAAGATCTACACCACCAAGGACGCTCCGATTGCTCCTCTCAAGAAGAAAACACTCGCCGTGATCGGCTTCGGCTCGCAAGGCCATGCCCACGCGCTCAACCTCAAGGACAGCGGCCTCAAGGTCATCATCGGCCTCTATCCGAAGTCGAAGTCCCGCGAAGTCGCCAAGAAGCTCGGCTTCGAGGTGATGGACACCGCCGAGGCCGTCAAGGCTGCCGACGTGATCTTCGTCGCCACTCCGGACACCGTGATTCCTTCGGTTTATAACAAGGACATCGCGCCGCACCTCAAGAAGGGCAAGACCCTGCTCTTCTCGCACGGTTTCGCCGTTCACTTCAAGACCATCACCTGCCCGAAGGATATCGACGTCATCCTCGTCGCGCCGAAAGGCCCTGGCCACACCGTCCGCTCGCAGTTCGTTGCCGGCAAAGGCGTTCCAGGCCTCATCGCGATCGATCAGGACGTTTCCGGCAAGGCCAAGCAAACCGCGCTCGCCTGGGCCGGTGGCATCGGCTGCGCCCGTGCCGGCGTGTTCGAAACCAACTTCCGCGAGGAAACCGTCACCGACCTCTTCGGCGAGCAAGTTGTCCTTTGCGGTGGCACCACGGCACTGGTGAAAGCCGGTTTCGAAGTGCTCGTCGAGGCTGGCTATCAGCCAGAGATGGCCTACTTCGAGTGCCTTCATGAGCTCAAGCTCATCGTTGACCTCATGAACGAGCAGGGCATCGCCGGCATGCGTTTCTCGATCTCCGAGACCGCGGAATACGGCGACGTCACCGTCGGACCGAAGATCATCGACGGCTCCGTCAAGAAGCGGATGATCGCCCAGCTCAAGAACATCGAGAACGGCAAGTTCGCCAAGGAGTGGACCGCCGAATACGCGGCCGGCAACAAGAACTTCAACGCGATCCGCAAGGCCGAGGCGCAGCACGCGATCGAGAAGGTTGGCGAAAAGCTCCGCTCCACCATGAGCTGGATCAAGTCGTCCAAGATCAAGAAGGGCGCCAGCCAGGCGAGCTTCACTTCCTCCTCGAAGTAATTCGCGACACCGATTTGAAAACGCCCGTCGCCCGCAAGGGAGGCGGGCGTTTTTTTGTGTCTGCGAGCATCGAAGCAAGGATGTTCGCGGAATGTAGCGCCGGTCTGCGACCGTCGCTAACTGGCTCCGAGGCCGTGATGCGAAGGGGAAGCCAATGAAGGGGCTTCGTGCGGCACATGGGCATCGACGCTCGCAGCGCGTCCCTACAGGGCGACGCGACTCGTCATTTCCGCTGGCGGGTCGTCGCTGGATCACTGCCACTCCGCGAGCGCCGTCTGGGCGAGTTTGCGGGCCTTGGGCTGGTTGAACCTGGCGTTGGAGGCGGTGGCGAAGTCGGCTTTGGCCTCGGCGTTGGCAGGCGCGAGCGCGAGACCATGGGCGACAAGAAGCGCGAGGCGAAGGCGGAAGGTCATGACGGTGAAGAGTCTGTAAACCGGCAACCTGCAGCTCAACCGAATGAGTTCGGCAAATCGCGGCACGGAAATGCATTCGTTTGACCCGCTCCGGCGGACTTCGCATCATCGGTCCATGAAGCGCCTCCAGCTCGCCCTGTTTCTGCTTGTCACGGGCTGCGCCTCACAGAAACCGCTGCCGCTCGTCCCCGGCGACGCGTCCGCGCCCTCACAGATCACTCCTGCGGAATCGATGGCCATCCACCCGTGGCGGCCGTTTGCTACTAACATTCTTCACGGCGAGGATAAGGCCGGCATTCTGGTGAACTCGCCGGACATCAGTCACGACCCCCGGCAGCCGCGCAGAGGGTGGTGGATTCCGGGCGAGGTCAACACCGGCATTCCTTACAAATGGGGCGGCTTCGATGATGCGGCGTCGTTTGACGCGGCCATCGCCAAGGGTCTTGCGGGCGGCGATGTCTCCTTGCCGGCAAAACGCCGCGCCGGCAAAACGCCGTGAGCGCGCAGGCCGCGGGCGTCGATTGCTCCGGCTTCGTCTCGCGCTGCCTGAAGCTGCCGACGGTGCATGACACCACGCAATTGCCCGCCGTCTGCACCGCACTGCCGAGCGCGCGGGAGCTGCGCCCCGGCGATTTGCTCAACATTCCCCGCCGCCACGTGATCCTCTGCGCCGGTTGGTCGAACCGCGAAAAAACCTGGATCTATTACTACGAAACCGGCGGCGGCCCGGACTATTGGAGACCCGGTCTCAAGCAAGCGCCAATGGACGCCCTGCTCGCTCTCGGCTATCAGCCGCTGCGCTATCGCGGCATGGCCCGCTCGGACGAGTCAGCCAAGGAGGTGCTGACGCGCGCCGCGAAATCCACCGCCGCGGTCGTGCCCAACCCGACGGTCGGCGAGCCGTAATTCAGAAAACCCAATGCCGTGCGCCGATGGCGAAATTCCAGCCCGCGGCCGCAAGCCGCGCGGGTATGGGGTTGCAATCGCGGGGGATCTGTCCTAATTCCGCTCCTCCCACGCCTCCATCCTCATGATCCCGCTCCGAATCATCGCCCGGTTTGTCACTGTCGCCGCCACGCTTTTGCTGGCGAGTTGCGCGAACCAGAAGCCGGCCGTCACCTACACCAAGGACGGCAAGCCGATTAATCCCTATCCGGCCGGCACCTATGATCATTTCAAGGCCGAGCCCACCTATCCGAAAACGTACTCGGTCTGGAAAAACGAGGAACTGCTCTCGCGCACGGATGCCGAGAACTCCTCCATCCTCATCAGCCTCGCCAAGCAGCGCGGCTTTCTCATGAACGGCGAGGAGGTGGTCCTGGACTACCCGATTTGCTCCGGCATCCCGAGCCGGCCGACTCCTCCAGGCACCTTCTACATCCTCGAAAAAGTCGTGGATAAAAAATCCAACAAGTATGGCAAAATCTACGACGCCGCCGGCGAAATGGTAAACGGCGACGCCGATTCCACGCTCGACCCGATTCCCGAAGGCGGGAAATTCGAAGGCGCCACGATGCACTACTGGATGCGCCTAACGAACGATGGCGTCGGTCACCACATCGGTCCGGTCAG
>JBFZFJ010000251.1:0-2630 GCA_041306405.1 Verrucomicrobiales bacterium
CTTGGCGATACGGCGGAGGCTCTTAACGTAGCCATGCCACCGGCCTTGATTGAGTACCGCAAAGACGGCAAGTTTTACCGAGTAATGAAAAGGGAATGGGCATGAGACCTAGTAAGCCAGAGGCGCTTGTGCGCTACGAGGAGTGGCTAAAGAACGGCCCGCCGCACTTCTGCTGGAACTGCGACAACTATGGCCCAAAGGGCGAGTGCTACAAGTACAAGATGAACCCGCCAGAGGAGTTCGTGCACACGCAGGACGCTTGCCCAGACTGGATCGCGGAGGTGCCGTTTTGACCGCCCTAGACGCTACAGCTCCCCGCGTTCGCACCGAGCATGAGGAACAACGCGAGTTTGTGAGCTGGTTCCGCCAGACCTATAGGCCTGTGCGGATCTTCGCCATCCCGAACGGTGAGCAACGTGCCAAGACCACCGGAATGCGGTTGAAGGTTGAGGGTGTTGTCGCTGGCGTTCCCGACCTCTTTATCCCGGCATGGAATGTCTGGGTTGAGATGAAACGCACTAAAGGGGGCGTCGTGTCAGCCGTTCAGGATGACTGGCACCAATACCTAAGAAGCATCGGCCAAACCGTCATTGTTGCGTACGGTTCAGCCGATGCTAAAGAACAGATTAAAGGTCTTGGTCCTCACGCAGCCTGATCATAGCTTAAGCTGCTTGGTAGTCATATCGAACAACGGCGCGACGTCCTTAAGCGTCCATCCAGCCTCGAAAAACTGACGGGCGCGGACTTTTTGCGCTGCGGTCAAATAGGTCAGTGGAAGGTCTATATTCTTGACCCTTCGCTTACCTTTGGGCGGGTTTAGTTGTTTTGGCCTAGACGCGATAATCGTCTCTACGGTCGAAAACCTATGGCCGTTTTTGCACTCTCTCCGACGTGATTGTCCATTTTTGTGCGGTCGACTGTCTTTCACGTGAGAGTCTTCGCCGCACGTCGGGCACCATAAACCATCACGCGGCAATGAGTTGCCCCAGGCCCTGATTTGTCTCTCTGTAGCAATGCCCACCGGCTCTATTTGGCTCATAGATTTTCGCCTCAATGATTTTAATGTCCTTGGCTATGTCAGGATTTGTTTCCATCAGCCGGATTATGGCCCGCTCGCTATGCATAGCTGTCGTGTGATCCCGACCGCCAAATAGCTCGCCTATGCGCGGATACGACATATGCGGGCAGTGCTTGCGGATCAGGTACATGGCGACCTGACGGGGACGACAGACGCGGCGGAACCGTGCGGATCCGATTATCTCGCCGTGTGAAATGTCATAGTGGTTTGCGGTTGCGGTTAGGATGGCGCGGCCTGTGACCCTCATCGTGAAGCCCCCGGCAGATGATCGCCACGCTGGAAGGCTAGAGCCAGTGCCCTGACAAACCGTTGATCGCGGGCAGCTTGAACGGATTTTTCACCGACGCCCTGATGGCAATCATTAGACGGCTTGAGCTTGTTCGTGGCGTTTTTGACGGCTGATATGCTCACATCCAATGACCGGGCAATCTGGGCTTTTGGTATGCCCGCTTCGTACATCCTGATGATCCGGTCGTTACGGGCTTTTTGGGCGGCGGTGTTCATCACCCCCTCCTCCAAGTCCGCTCATTCTCCACGACACCGATAGCCGAGGCGACGCGAGAGCCGAGACGCTCACCGGCCATGCACTTGCGGATGTAGTCGGGGGAAACGCCTAACGCATGAGCTGTAGCAACAGCCCCGCCATTGATAAGGACGTAGGCTTTTACAAGCTCCGTCACGTCGTCTTTTGATAGGTCTTTAGACATTCATGGCCTCCATTGAATGGCTATGACTAGCCCATAAAAAACATCATATCAAGACGAAAAACGTATTGACATGCAGCACGTCGCCGCCGTAGTTTGTATTTAACAGGAACGGAGGCCGCAAATGGCAAGCATATATTTTGAAGTCGAGTGCGAGGTTGAGGGCGTAATCGTCCCCGGTGACAAAAGCGTCGGTGAGTACGGTCCCGGCGTTGAGGATGCTAATATCAGCAGCGTGTCGGTGTTGTATTTTGAGCGTCGTTCGCCGTGGGACGGTAGCACGTACAAAACCAAAAACATCGACCTCCTAGACGGCCTGGACCAAGACGCCCGGCAGATCGTCATTAACAATATCTTCAAGCTCTATGCCGACAACATTAACGAAGCGATCCTGTCCGATGCGTGACCCCGAAACCTTCGAGCAAGCCATGTCGGTGCTGTCCTACGCAATCGGCATGGTCGAGCGCTATCCACCACTCACCCCAACCAATTCCACCCGTCTTGACCTTGCCGTGGCGAGGCTGGATGACATCGCCACCAAGGCGAGCCGATCACTGGAGACTGTGAAATGAAATATGATCCGCGTTACGAAAGCGCCCGCGCGACTAGCCAATCAGAACGCGGCTGGGACTTCCGGCCTGCGCCTAGGTCATCCGGTCTTGCTGGCCACTTGCTCGCGTTTGCAGGGTTCATGGGCTTTTGCGGTATTGTGTTTCTGTTGTGGGTGGGTGTGGCATGACCCCCACACCAGAACAGGAGCGGTTGCGGGAGGGGGCGGGGTATACGCCGGGGCCTTGGGCGGCAAAGCGGATGCATACTGGCGGGTTTGACATTTTCGACCCGCGCGG
>JBFZFJ010000252.1:0-14350 GCA_041306405.1 Verrucomicrobiales bacterium
GGAAAGTTTGCGGATGCGACTGATGATCGAGTTGAGAACCAAAAAGAGCGGGCCCAAGACGAAGAAGGCGGCGCAGGACAAGCGCCAGTCGAGGGTGAACATGGCGATCAACAGCGCCAGCGCCGTGAAAACGTCCTGCACCCGCGTCATGAGCAGCTGCATCACACTACGGGCGGCGGTGGCCGCGTGGGAAACCCGTGTGATCAGGTCGCTCGACGGGAAATGCACGAAAAACGCGAGCGACTGGTTGAGGAGGTGATTGGCGATGCGGATCTGCTGGCGGGCGACCACGTTGTTGCCGATCTTGGCGAGGATCACCGAGGAGCCGTATTCGGAGAGCCCTTTCATCAGGAAAATGAGGACGATGGCGATGGCGACGCTGAGGATTTGAACCAAGCCGGGCTGCGATGACACGAAAAGGGAGGCGACGAAGCTGCTGAGCCGTTGGGTCCATTCGGCGACGAAGGGACTCGCGCCGCCCGTGATCACAGGCGTTTCTTTCAAGGCCTCGGCCGATCCAAAAACCACCGCGGTGACCTTCTTCATCATGAAAACCGACAAGGCCGTGGCGAGGGCGGTGCAGCCCATCAGAAGGAAAGCCAGCAGGTAGCGCCCGGTGTAGAGGTGGAAATTCTCGCGCAGAATCCTGGAAACGAGCTTCCGGGAATTGTGATCGGTTAAAATCTTCGGTTTGGAATGGGACATGGCGGATGCGGCTGCACGTCAGCTTTTGCCAGTCACCTCTTGGAGCGCTTCTTCGAGCGCTTTCACCCGGGCGACGAGCTTCGGCAGGCGGCGGACGAGGGCTTGCAGCTTCATTTCCTCGCGAATTGGCAAGGCGGGTTTGCCGGCGTAAACCTCGCCTCCGGGGAGGCTGGCGGTCACGCCGGTGCGTCCGCTCAGCACCGCCTTGGAGCCGATGGTCACATGCCCGGCGATACCGACTTGGCCGGCGGCGGTGACGTAGTCGCCGAGCTGCGAACTGCCAGAAATGCCGGTTTGGGAAATGATCAGGCAGTGTTTCCCGAGCACGCAGTTGTGGCCGATCTGGACGAGGTTGTCGATTTTGCTGCCTTCGCCGATGAGCGTCTTGCCGAAGCGGGCGCGGTCGATGGTGGTGTTGGCGCCGATTTCGACATCGTCGCTGATTTCCACGATCCCGACCTGGTCGATTTTGACGTGGCGGCCATCGTGAAATTCGTAGCCGTAGCCGTCCGAGCCGATGACGGCGCCGGGCTGGAGAATCACGCGGTCGCCCAGCACGCAGCGTTCGCGGATGCTCGCGTTGGCCATGATGCGGCAGTCTTTGCCGATGACCGCGTCTTCGGAAACGACGCTGTTCGGCCCGAGATCCGAGCCGTCGCCGACGACGGCTCCCGCCAAAACGACGGCTCCGGCCTGGACGCGGACTTTCGCGGGATCGAGCACGGCGGATGGATCGACGAAGGCCCGCGGGTGGATGCCAGGGGCGAACTGCCGGGTGGCTTCGGCGAAATGGCGGACCACCACGGCGAAGGCCAGCGATGGATTGTCCACGGCGATCAGCGCGGTGCCTTGAGGGCCGTCGGTCACGCCGCGCGAGACGATGACGGCGGCGGCGCGGGTCTGGAGAAACTGGCCGTGGTATTTCTCGTTGCCGAGGAAACTCACGTCATGCGGGCTGGCGGCGTCGAGCGCGGCCATGCCGGTCAGAGACAAATCGAGCCCGCCCCGGACGATGTCACCATCGACCCAACGGGCGAGCTCGGAAAGCGTGAGGGCGAATGCCAACTCGGGAGGGGTCGGAGGTCCTCGGGGTTACTCGGCGGGAGCCGCAGGCACCGGGATTTCCGGTTTCGGATCGCCTGCGGCAGGAAGGGATTCGGCCGGAGCGTTCTTGTTGAGGTCTTTCAGGAGGCCGGCGGTGATGTCGGTGGCGTCCTTGGTGTAGAGGAGGAAGGGAACCTGCGAGGTGCTGAGACCGGACTTGTCGAAGACGTAGTCGAAGTTGTCCACCTTGGCCTTTTCTTCCACCAGCTTGCGGATTTCCTCGAGGATGCCCTTCATCCGCTGGACCATTTTCTCGTTGAGTGCCTGGTTGCGGCGTTGGAGGAATTCGCGGCGCTCGCGGTCGAGGGCGATGCCTTCCTGTTGTTGCATCTGCCACTCTTTGAAGAGGGTTTGCTTCTTGGAGTCGTTGAGGGAGGGATCTTCAAGCTGCTTGCGGAGCTTGCCGAGGTTTTCCTCGAGCTCGCGGATGCGGGCGAGGCGCTCGTTGTTGTCCTTCTGGATGCGGGCGCGCTCCACGTTGATCTGCTTCTGGGCCTCGTTGGTGCGGTAGTATTGCTTGAAAAGCTCCTGCATATCCACCGTGGCGATGTTGAGCTTGCCGTCCTGGGCAACTGCCATGGTGGCGAACGAGGCCGCGAAGGCGACGGCGAGAATGCGACGAATGAAGATCATTTGATAGATAAGTTGGGGTTCCAAAAACGGAGTTCGGGGCGGAGCATGAACGAAAATTCCGGCCCGTCAACGCTCATCCGACACGCTCATCCGGCTGAGTTCCAGCGCGATGAATGAGGCGATTTGTCTAGGAATTATTTGTCGGAGCGTGACATGCGGAGGATCGCCCGGCCGCCAGCGTCGTGAAAATAGAGCAGGCCGTTAGCCTCCAGCTTGTAGGTCCTAACGGCCGCCAGGGCCTTGAAGAACGCGGTTTCCTAGCTCATCGTGGCGGAGGATATGCTTCCGGGGTCCTATTGGCAGCTTTTTTTCTGGGTTTCGGGGTTTGAATCAGCGGGGGCGGAAACGGCTCGTCCGGGCGCGGTGCAGCGCTGTTTCTCAATGGTTCGCGGAATTGAGAATCCGGTCGATGAACTGCTGCATGCGCTGGAGCTTGTCCGCATCGATGAGCTGGCCGGAAACGGAGCTGCTCAGCCAGCTTTGGGCGATTTCCTCGGTTTTGCAGGACTTGCCGGCGGGGGCCACCTCGATGCGGGCGAGCTCGGAAAGCATGGCGGTCAGGGCGCGTTCACAGCCGTGGCGGATGTCGTCGTCGCCGGGCAGCGGGACCGGGGTCTGGCCGAGTTCGCCGAGGATTTGGGCGATCAGGGGAAAGCGGGCCATCGCCCGGTTGATCTCCTCTGCGGAGTGCTTTCTAGCGGACGGGGAGGGCGGATTCACAGCGTGATTGGGTAGGGCGCTCATCGATTCGGGGTCACTATGTAGTGCCTGATTGTAAATTCCTAGTAACCATTTCGGCATTCTGCAGGCGGATCGCGGGAAAATCCTTACCCGGTCGCGTGATTGACGAGCCGCCGGGAGCGCCCGCAAATCGACCGACACGCTTGCTTGACGCCCGGCCCCGGGAGTGCGGAAACTACCAACCATGGCATGGAGGATTGAAGAAGCGGTCGCCCACGGCGAAATTGACAACACCGTCGAGGGTCGCACGACGGGCCGCGTCTGGCTGGCCGGCCGGGACGAACCGCTGATCCTCTCGCTCGACGGCGATTGCTGGCGGGATCTCGCCGGCACGCGGCTGCGGTTTGAAAACCCGGCGCCGAGGGCGGTGGCGGATTCGGACGCGCTGGACGTGGACCAGGCCGGAATCATCGGCGACATGACGGCCTCGCGGAAGAACAAGGTGCCGACGGTCAGCGAGGAGGAGTGCCACGAGCTTTATCAAAACCACCAGGACATTCCCCATGAGTGGCGGAACACGCTCTATCTGGAGTGGTTCAGCGAGATCAACGGGCGGGTGGTCATCGAGACCTCGGATTACGAGCTGACGATTTCCCCACACGAGTGGGCGATGGACGAGGACGCGGAGGAGGCGCAAAAGCTGGCCAACCTCAACTCGATGCGCGATTTCATGGCGCAGGTGATCCGCCGCCCCGACTCGGACGGGCCGGAGCGGGAGGTTTGCGAGGAGCTCGATGAATTCGCCTGGGAGGAGCGGCTGAAGGAATCCGACCGGCTGACGGACGCCTATCAGGAAGTGCTGGAGAAATACATGGAGGACTCCGACAGCGAGCAGAAGGAGGCGTTCGTGATGGGCTGGGACGGCCTCCTCGACGCGCTCGCCGAGCGCGACGAGGCGGGCGAGGAGGATTTCCCGGGCGGCGGGATGAGCTACGGGGCGATGGAGGACATGGCTCTGGATTTCGATGACGACGAGGATGATTTCAGGGACCCGGACGACGAGTCGTTCGATGATGAAGAGGACCACCCGCTGCAAGTGAAAGCCCAGGAACTCGCGATGCGGGCGATGGACGTGATCGAGCGCGACGCGGGGCCCGGCACGCCTTCCTATCAGCTGATCACCAATCTCCTGCAAGTGAGCGGCAAGCTCGCCGGCGCGCTCTACGGCAGCGGGAGCGGCTACCAGCCGGAGACCGGCTTCGTGCTGGCGGTGCTGAAACGCTGCCTGAACTGGCTCAACGAAGCGGTCGGCGCTTGCCAGCGGCTGATGGAGTTGGAACGCGATCCTGACCAGCGGGCCGCCCTCGAACACATCCGCTGCTCGGCGTTTGAAATCCGCGACGGCATCGTCGAGCTCCGCCGGCAGCTGAAGTAGGTTTAGCGCCGCAGCTTGCGGGTGATCATCCCGAGGGCCTCCTCGGCTTCCGTCACGCGCAGGATTTTCGCCGCGAGGAAATAGACTCCCGCCGCCGCGACGATGGTCGCGCCGAGGTAAGCCCCCTTGAGCAAGAACAGCGTCGCCGCCAGGTCCCGGAACAGGAAGCGGTTGGCCAACACGCAGACACCCGCCATCAGCGCGCCCGCCGCCACGAGTTTTCCCAACAGGACAAGCAGCGCTCCGGTCCCGAGGTCGCCCGCGAATTTCCGCATGGCGAGGAACAGCAGCAGGAAATTCACCGAGGCGGTGATGCTCGTCGTTAGAGCGAGCGACTCATGGCCCCATTTCATGACGAAGACGAAGAAGTAGTTGAACCCGAGGTTGAGCCCGAGCGCGAAAAGACTGACCATCATCGGGAACCAGCGCTTGTCGATGGCGTAGAACGCGGGCTGCAAGACCTTGAGCCAGGCGTAAAACAACAAGCCGTAGCCGTAAGCCCGCAGCGCTCCCGCCGTCTGCAAGCGGTCCACCGCGTCGAACGCGCCGCGCTCGTAAAGCAGGCTTACGATCGGCTCCGCCAGCAACACCAGCCCAAGCGTGGAGGGCAGCACGAGGAAGGCCACCAGCCGCAGCCCCTTCGCCAGCGTCGGCCGGAAGTCCGCGCCGATCCCGCCCACCGCCGCACGTGAAAGCGCGGGCAGCGTGACAGTCGCCACCGCCACGCCAAACACGCCGATGGGCAGCTGCATCAGCCGGAAGGCGTAGCTCAGCCAGCTCACCGCGCCTTCGCCGACGCCGTAGGCGAACATCGCGTTCACCACCACGTTGATCTGCACCACCGAGGCCGCGATCACCGCCGGACCCATCAGTCTCAAAATCTGCCGGACGCCGGAATCCCTCCAGTTGAAATCCGCCGCAAACCGGTAACCGACCGCCTTCAGGGCGGGTAACTGGCAGACGAGCTGCGCCAGCCCGCCGATCACCACGCCGATGGAGAAACCGACGAGACTCCGCGGTCCCCACGCCGGGTCCATCCAGTAACCGAACGCCGCGCCGCCGATCATCGAGCCGAGATTGAAAAAGCACGACGACAGCGCCGGCATGCCGAAGACGTTTCTCGCGTTGAGCATGCCCATCACCAGCGCCGCCAGCGAGACCAGCAGGATGAACGGATACATCACGCGGACCATCGTCACCGTCAGCGCGATTTCCGCCGGATTATAGACCCGAGGCGACGAGCCGCCGCGCGAGAGGGATGTCAGCAGATCGACGATCCCCGGCGCGGCCAGAATGCCCAGCAGCGTCACGCCACTCATGAAAACCGCCGCCAGCGTCATCATCTTGTTGGCCAGCGCCCACGCGGAACCCTCGCCGTCGGTTTTAAGGCGTTTGGAAAACGTCGTCACGAACGCCTGCGACAGCGCGCCTTCCGCGAACAAATCCCGCAGCAGGTTCGGCACCTTGAAGGCCAGATAGAAGCAGTCCATCCACTTGCTGCCGCCGAAGAGCCCGGCGAACATCATTTCCCGCGCCAGCCCGAGCACCCGGCTCGCCATCACGGCGGCGCTGACTTTCCAAGTGGCTTTGGCGGACATCAGGGGAGCAGCCGCTCGCTGCTGATTTCCACCTTCATCACGGCATGGCCGCCGGGCGGGAGGGTGGTTTGGTTTTTGCCGACGTTGCCGGATTCCACGCAGACCATTTGCGGATATTCGTCGTCGCCGAAGTCGGGCATGCGCTTGGATTTGTCGATCCACGGGTTCCAGACGACAGTGGAGTTCGAGCCGGACTTCGCGATCCGGATCTTGCGGCCGAAGCCGGGGTCTTCGATCTCGGTGGTGGCGGTGGTGTCGAAATAGACGCGGTCCACCTCGCTGCTGATCCGGATGGCGGCGGCGGTTTCCCTCTCGGTGGTGCAGGCGACCTTGTCCTGATAGCGGGTGCCAGCCAGCCCGGTGATGGAAATGGCGTCGATGCCGCTGATCTGGAAATAGGTGTGCAGGCAGGTCTCGAAGGTCGCGTCCCGGTCGCCGGTATTTCCGACGCCCAGCTCCAGCGTCAGGCTCTCCGCGACGGTGACGACATACTCGACCTGGAAGTTCTCCGCGCCGGGCAGGATGAAGCGCAGTCTCACCGCGCCGTCAGGGAGCGGCGAGGCTTCCTCGAGCTCCCACGCCGTGATGCGGGCGAAGCCGTGGGCGGGCAATCCTTCGCGCCCGCCGAACCAGGGGAAAATAACCGGGACACCGCCGCGGATCGGTTTGTCGCAGGCGAAGTCGCTGGCCGCGCTCATGAAGAGCAGCGGGGGTTCGCCCTTCTTCTGAAATCCGGTGACGTGCGCGCCGTGCAGATAGATTTCCGCCCGGCTCCAGGCGGTTTCGACGACGACTTTCGGCAACCCGCCTTCGCCTATGGCGAGGCTCACGTGTCCGGGGATTTCCAAATTCTTCGGGTCGCTCATGGAGTGTTATTTTTTCTTTCGCAGGAAGGGCGGGAGATCGAGGTCCTCGCCTTCGAAGACGTTGGGTGTCTCGCCCTCGAAACGGCCGCGGGGAGCGGAGTCGAGCGAGAGTTCGCTTTGCGGGCCGGAGGATTTGATGCCGAGCTTGAGCTTCGGCGGCTCGGAATCGGTCGCAGCGGCTGGAGTGGCGGGCTCCGGAGAAGTGTTAGCTTCGGCAAGAGGCTCGACCGCTTCAGCGACAGGGTCCGCCGGCTTGGGCTTGCCCCATGGAGCGGCGAGGCTCGGCCTTCTTTTCGGGACGGGCGTGAAGCCGGTGGAGGCGGGCGCGGCTTCCCCGGTATCCGTGGTTTCTATTGGTTCGGGGTCGGGTTCGCTTGCTGCAGCATAGACCTCCGGTTCCTTTTCCGGGAGGAGTGGCGCTGCCTCCTCCGCTTCAGGCTCGGTGAACGTGAAGGCGGCCATGTGCCGCTCGGGTGCGGATTTCGCCGGCTCCGGGGCGGCGATTTCGGGTTCGGCGAAAGGGCGCTCATTGTCGAAGAGCGAGGGTGCGGCGGCAGCGGCGATGTCGGCCCCGGCCTTGCCGAGCTTGGAGAGCGGGGAAACGGGCGGGGCTTCCAGGACGGGTTCCGGCGCGACTAACGGTTCCGGCGCGGCGACGATTTCCGCAGCCTTGACGGGCGGCGGGGTGAATCCCTGGCTCGGATCGAGAATGGGGTATTCCTGCGAGTGCTGGCTGAGGGATTCCCGCGGGGCTATCGAGAGCGAATCCTCGGGAAGCGCGCTGATGAGGGTGATGGAAAGCGAGTCGCCCATCGCCGGATCGATGGCCGCGCCGAAGAGGACGTGGGCGTTTTCCGGGACGAATTTCTGCAAGCGCTGCATCAGGAGCTCGATCTCGAACAGCGTGAGATCCTCGCCGCCGGAGAGGTGGACGAGCACGGTCTGGGCGTCCTTGAGCAGCGCGCCCTGGTCTAGCAGCGGGCTGTTGAGCGCGTTCTTCAAGGCCTTGGCGGCGCGGTCCTTGCCATCGGCGAGGCCGGAGCCGAAGAGGCAGCGGGAACGGTTCGTGCGCAGCGCGCTCACGAGTTCGTCCAGCCCGACATTGATCAAGCCGGGACGGACGACGAGGCGGATGACGGCTTTGATCGACTCACAGATCATGTGGTCGGCGGCGGAGAAGGCCTCGTGGATGCCTTGCTTGGCGAGGACGAGCTCGCCCATGCGGTTGTTGTCGAAGGTGACCAGCGCGTTGGATAGAACGGCGAGTTCGTTGAGCGCGGTCTCCGCTTGGTCGCGCCGGCGCTTGCCCTCGAAGGCGAACGGCATGGTGGCGAAAACCACGACGAAGGCCCCTTCCTCGCGGGCGATGCGGGTGACGATGGGCGCCGCGCCGGAGCCGGTGCCGCCGCCCAGACCGGTGCAGAGGAAGACAATCCGGCGGTCCTTGATCGAGGCGCGAATCTGGTCTTCCGCCTCCATCACCGCTTGGTGGCCGAGCTCGGGATCGCCACCGGAGCCAAGGCCTTTTGTCAGGTTCACGCCGAGCTGGATTTTTTCCAGGGCAAGGCAGGCGGAGAGCGTCCGGAGGTCGGTGTTGAGGGCCAGCAACTCGGAGCCGTCCATGCCGTCGAGCGCGACGCGCTCCAACATGTTAGCACCGGCGCCGCCGAGGCCGATGATTTTCACGGAAGAAGCGGGAATCGTTTGCTTGGGATCGCGAGTGTAGGAGATCATGATGAATGTGAGAGTTAGATTCTTATTTTCCAAACGGCCAGAACATGCGGCCGACTTTTCCAAATATGCCGGGTGGTCTCGCCCGCTCGGTTTCGAGAATCTGCGCGTAGCGGATCAAGCCGATCGCCGTGGCGTAGTGGGGGTCCTTGAAATTCGCCTGAACCCCGCTGGCTTCCGGCGGATCAGGGCGGTAGATGTCGCGGCCGAAGACTTCGAAGGCGAGCTCGCTGAAGCCGCGCATCAGGCTGGTGCCGCCGGTGAGGAAGACGCCGGCTCCGATGAACTGGACCGACCCGGGGGGCAGCCGGTCGCGCACGAGCTTGAGCGTTTCTTCGAGCCGCTGGCGGATGACTTCATTCAGGATGCTGCGGCCGACCTCGACTTCGGCGAAGCCGCGGTCATCGGTTAGTTTGGCGGTGCCGACCGAGCGGACGGGATCGGCCGAGGCGTCGCCTTCCATGATTTTGAGCCGGTCCGCCTTGGAAAACGGCAGCCCGGTGACGAGGTGGATGTCATTGGTGACGTGGTCGCCGCCGACGGGAATGCAGCCGGACGCGGCGATGGCCCCGTTCAGATAGAGCGCGTAGTCGGTGGTGCCGCCGCCGATGTCGATGACCAGCGCGCCGCGCTCGCGTTGCTCGCGGTCGAGCGCCATCTGGGCGGTGGCGATGGGCGAGAAGACGATGTCATCGACCTCCAGCGGCATTTCCCGGACGAGCTTGATGCTGTTCTGGATGCGGTTGCCGATGCCGTGGACGACGTGGAAATCCGCCTCGACCGTCTTGCCGAAAAGGCCGACCGGCGTGGTGGAGTGTTCGAGGCCGTCGAGCCAGTAGTTCCGGATGATCGGGTGCAGATAGACATGGTCCTGCGGGATGTGGACCTCGCGGGCGATGGTGCGCGCCTCCTCGACGTGCTCGGGTGCCACGGTCGGCTCGCCGTCTGGCAAACGGAAGGTGCCGCGGTTGTTGACGCCCTGGATGTGGGAGCCGGTAACGGCTAGAAAGACGCTGCCGATTTCCACGTCGCTGGCGTCCTCCGCCTTTGCGATCGCGTCCTTGAGACAGGCGCGGGCCTGGGCGAAATCATAAATCTCGCCCTTGCGGACGCCGGCGGTCTTGGTGACGCCGATGCCGAGAATCTTGACGGCGCTGTCCGCCTTCACCTCGCCGACGACGATGCAGGTCTTGCTGGTGCCGATTTCGAGTCCGACGTGAATTTTGGTGCGACGTGCCATGGGGTTGGGAAGCTATCAGTTGCGATTGAGAAGGGTGCTGAGGTCGCGGGCGCGGCGGTCTTCGCGGATTTCCGCAGGGCCCGGCTCGGGGACGGGGATGGCGCGCGGAGCGGCCGCTTCGTCGCGCAGGGTAATCGGAATATTGCGTTTGGGAATGAGATTGATCGTGCTGATCGAGTAGCCCTTTTGACTCGAATGATCCATCGCCGCGCGGAGGCTGCGGATTTGCCGCTCGTGATCGCCGAGTCCGAAGATCGCCGCCGTGCCTTGGCGGGTGACGAGCTGCAAGGACCACTCGTTGACCTGCTGAACCGATTCGATCCAATGCACGGCCTCCGGATCGGCGTCGCGGGTGGAGTCCAGCAAGCGGAAACAATGGGCCAGCTCCGGGTGGTCGAGATGCCGACCGGCGGTGACGGGACTTTTTTCAGACACGGGAAGCTGGATGGTCGGGAGCTTCATCGCGGACTCCAATTGGAGTTCGGGGCAGGGGTAGGCGACGCCGTCCTGGCCCACCAGCATCGCTCCCGCGCGGCGCACTTCGGATAGACCGGCTTCCGGGCAGGAAACCCATGCCCGAGGGGTCCGGGGAACCACGCGCACCATCAGCGTGCCGGGCAGATGGCGTTCCGCCCGAGCATCGGCGATGGCGGGCAGGGCTTTCAATTTGGCGGTCACCATTTCCACATCGATGTCGAAAAGGCTGGCGGTCAGGTCGATTCCAGCGGCTTCCGCGATGCCGGCTTCGTCGATGACCGGATTGGCGTTCAGGTCGATGACTTGCAGGCGGAAATCGGGGTTTTTGTAGAACGCGCGCTGGATTCCCTGCCAGACGCCCCAGCCGATGCCGGTGGTCACGGCGAGAATACAGGCGAGCTTGACCAGCTTGCCGGCGCAGCTGAGGAAGCAGAGCCAGGCGATGCGCGGGGACATGACGCGGACTTCGAGCACTTGCGGGCGCGAGCGGTTAGGTTTTGTGGTGCGGCGTCTGGACATGTCAGGAACGGAGTTTGAGTGACAGCTCGGCGATGGTTTTACACAACTCGGGGAAGGAAATGCCGATGGCGTCGGCGGCCTTGGGCAGCAGACTGGTTTCCGTCATGCCGGGAATCGTGTTGGCTTCGAGGACGAAGGGACGGTTTTGGGAATCCAGCAGAACATCGACGCGGGAATAAATTTCCACGCCGAGCGAGCGGTGCGCGGCCACGGCGGCGGCCTGGACGGCCATGGTGGTTTCCAAATCCAGATCCGCCGGGCAGAAATACTCGCTGCCCTGCGCGCCGCTGAGCCACGGATATTTGCTGGCCATGTCATAGACGCCGCCGGGCGGGGCGATGTGGACAATCGGCAGCGCGCCGCCGTCCAGGATGCCGACGGTAAGTTCCATTCCTTCGATAAATTCCTCTACCAGAACCTCGCTGTATTTTTCCGCTGCTTTCAAAAGCGCGGCGGGGACATCGTCCTGCAGCTTGACGATCTGGATGCCGACGCTGGAGCCTTCGAGCGGCGGCTTGATCACGAGCGGGGCCTGGATGGTGAGATCCGGAACCATGCCGGGGCTGAGGGAAACCGTCTCCGAGCGCGCGGTGGGGACTCCGGCGGCGAGGAATTTCTCCTTCGCCCGGGATTTGTGAATGGCGAGCTTGCTGCTGGCGGCGCCGGCGCCGGTGTAGGGGACGCCGAGTTTTTCGAGCGCGTCCTGAAGCTGCCCGTCCTCGCCGAAGGTGCCGTGGATGACGTTGAAGGCAAGGTCCGTGCCTTCGGGCAGGTCGATTTGAGTGGTGGTGACATCGACTGCCACCGCATCAAGTCCGAGTCCTAGCAGCGCCTTGAGCACGGCTCTTCCAGAAGCGAGCGAAACCTCGCGCTCCGATCCCGGACCGCCCATCAGGACTGCGATTTTTTTTCCGCTCAGCATTTTCGTTTTGAGGTTAGAATGAAGGTTCGTCGTCGCCGAGGATTTTGATTTCCGTTTCCAGCTCCACGCTGCGCTCGGTGCGGGCTCTTTCCTGGATGAACTCGATGAGTGTCAGGATTTCAAGGGCGGTCGCGCCGCCCTGGTTGACGACGAAATTCCCGTGGACCTCGGAAACCGCCGCGTGGCCGCAGGTGGTGCCTTTGAGTCCGAGCGAATCGATGACGCGGCCAGCCGGGACTTCTTCGGGATTTCTGAAGGTGCAGCCGGCGGAGGCGGCGATGGGTTGCGAGGTCTTGCGTTTCTCGCGCGACGCGTCCCAGCGCTCTTTGATGTTAGCGGCGCTGTCGTTCTTGCCCTTGAAGACGGCTTGCAGGGCGAAATTCCGCCGGAGTTCGGCGACGTTGCGGTAGCTGGCGACGATTTCATCGCGCTCGCGGGTGCGGATGACGCCGTCCTCGTCGAGGAAGGTGACGCGCACGACTTGGTCGAAGGTCTCGATGCCCATCGCGCCGGCATTCATGCGCAACGCGCCGCCGACGTTGCCGGGGATGCCTTCCATCCACTCGAAGCCGCCGATGCCGCTGCCGCCTGCCACACTGGCGAGTTTCTTCAAGCGTACTCCAGCGCCCGCAGTGACATGGCCGCGGCCATCGACGGTGACTTCGGAAAACACGCCGCCGGTCGGATGGATGACCGCGCCGCGGATGCCGCCGTCGCGGACTAGCAGATTCGAGCCGCGGCCGACGACGCGCACCGGGATGCCGCGCTCGCGGCAGTAATCGACGAGGAAGGCGAAGCCGTAGAAGCTGTGCGGCTCGATCCAGTATTGCGCCGGGCCGCCGACTAACAAAGTCGTGTGGCGGCTCATCGGCTCGTAGAGTCTGCCGTCGATCTCGCCGGGCGGCATGAGCGCGCGCATTTCCTCGAGGATCTTGAGGTCGGCGGCGATGCGGGTGCCGGCTTCGTGGACGTTTCCCGCGCCGAGCGTGATGAGAAGATCTCCGGACTGAAGCGCGTGGCCGATTTCGTGGTGGGCGGTGGCGAGGTCCGGCAGATAGGTGGCGGGGATGTCGCCGTGGACTTTCATCGCATCGACCAAGGTTTGGCCGGAAATGCCTTTGATCGGTTTTTCCGAGGCGGCGTAAACGTCGGTGATGAAGACGACATCGGCCTCTTGCAGGACTTTGCCGAAATCGTCGGCGAGCGCCTGGGTGCGGGTGTAGCGGTGCGGCTGGAAAAAGACGACGAGCCGCTTCGACTTGAGCGAGCGGGCGGTCTGCAGCGTGGCGGCGAGCTCGGACGGATGGTGGCCGTAGTCGTCGATGATCCGATAGTTCGTGGAGAGGTATTTGGTTTCGAAGCGGCGCTTGGCCCCGGCGAAGGTGGCGAGCGCGCGGGCGACGAGCGCGAATTCCGCGCCGCAACTATCCGCCAGCGCGATGGCGGCGAGGGCGTTGAGGACGTTGTGGTTTCCGGGGATGCCGAGCTCGACGTCGCCGAGGGCCTCGCCGTTTTTCTTCACGGTGAAAGCGGAGGAGCCCTTGAGATCGCGCAGATCGGTGGCGGTGTAATCGGCGTCTTCCCAGCCGTAGGAAACGCCGTTTTCGCGGCCGGAGCAGACTTCGAGCGCGACCGGATCCTCAGCGCAGTAAACGAGTTTCCCGGTCGTCTGGTCGGCGAGCTTGGTGAAGACTTCCTTGATGTGGTCGATGTCCCGATAGAAATCGAGATGCTCGGCCTCGATGTTGAGGATGACCGCGTGTTCCGGCCGATAGAGGGCGAGCGTGCCGTCGCTTTCATCGCCTTCCGCGACCATGTGGTCGCCGTCCTCCGACCATTTCGCGTTCGCGCCGAGGATCGGGATTTCCGCGCCGACGTAGTGGCTGGGTTTCTGGCCGGCCTCGCGGAGGACGTGGGCGGTCATCGAGGAGGTGGTCGTTTTCCCGTGGGTGCCGGAAATGATGATGCCTTTTTTGGTGTGGAGAATGGCGGCCAGGCACTCGGCGCGGCGGTAAAGCGGCGTCTTCGCTTTCTTGGCGGCGGCGTAGGCGGGATTGGCCGGTTTGATGGCGGAGGAATAAACGACCATGTCCACCTTCTTCACGGCGGCGGCGCTGGGCGGGGATGAGAAAATCAGACCGACGCCTTGCATTCGCTCGGTTTCCGCGGTGGTGACCTTGTCCGAGCCGCTGACCTTGTGACCCATGCCTAGCAGCAGCAAAGCAAGCCCGCTCATGCCGGATCCCGCCACGCCGATGAGGTGGATCTGGAGCGGAGTGCTCCGGTCGGTGAGGCGTTGGCTGAGTTCGATCATGATGGCGTGAGAGTGGCTTCGATGGCGGCGCACACCCGGTCCGCGGCGTCCGGGACGGCGAGTTCGCGGGCCGCTTTTGCCATGCGCTTGTAAGTTGGCAAGCCTTGCAGGATGGAAGTCGCCAG
>JBFZFJ010000253.1:0-12845 GCA_041306405.1 Verrucomicrobiales bacterium
TACACCCGGAGCGTCACCGCTCCCAGCGTAGGGCTTGTGGCCAGAGCTACTGGCTAGGTTTTCTCTGTAAGACTCTTTCATTCTCTATTCCAAGCCGGTTTATCCCGGCGCTTTCACTGACTCCATCAATGCCTGTTATTTGGGACTGACCCCGCCGCCAGGCGGCACACCAAACCTCTATACATTCCGCTAGCATCTTCTTTTGGGTCCCGGGGCCTAAGGCTGAATCGCAGATTTTCCTTCCCCTCGATTTTGAGGTCGATTCCCTCCGGGCGGTGAGGATTAAAAAAAATACCATCGATCCTAGCTTCTAGAAGCAGATCCATTTTGACGAGCTCGCCTTGCATGATGCAGAGTTGTTACGTGAATGGTACCAGGCCTCGTGGATAAACATTTGGTGAAATTGGGCGCATGGTTTTTGTCATTTATTGTCCGCAACCGCATCCCAAAAGTCGCTCTCATGGACGATCAGGATCGGGTTTCCCGACTTCCGGGAATCGACCGCCTTCTCCACTTTGCGACCGTAACAGGAGAATGCCCAGCATGGGTTTCCACCAGCTCCCACCACCAGATAGTGAGTTTGAGTAGTCACATTCGGCGAGAAGGCGGCACCGAGTTCGGTGATTTGATCGGCGATTTGTTTGCGTGTTGCCTTGGTGGAGGTGCCTGTGAATGTGAAGACTCGACCGTCGAATGCTATCTCAGGGCACATCGAGCATATTCCCGGGAGTGTGAAAGTTTTCGGTAGACCAGCTTTTACCCGTTGGCCTTCTGAGCGGACTTTCTTGGCGAAAGAATACTCGATGAAATCTTCGAAGAAGCTGGCGAGCATCTGTTGTTCTTGATCGTCGATCTGTCCGTCCTTGAGGATTGTGGTCAACAGAGAATCCAGCTCATCGTATGGATAGGTTCCTTTGAGATCGGCATGCTCGTCGATCCATTCCTGAAGTCCCTTGGCCTCATCAAGAGTAACGCGGCCATCAGCCATGATGCCGTGCATGATGCCGTGAAGCTGCTGGATATCATGGGTAACGGCGTCGTAAAATTCACTTTCGGGCGAGAGGTTCCGACACACCCAAAGGAGGTCCTCTTGTTCCTCCGGATCGATCTGCCCGTCCACCAGGATCTCGTCGAGCTTCTGCTTTAACTCGGAGAACGGGGCACGGCCCAGTAGATCAGAATACTCCCGTGTCCAATTCAACAATTCCGCGACTTCCCCCGCATTCAATTCGCCGTCGATCGTGATCCCGCGAACCAGTCCATGAAATGTTTGCACCGCCTTGTCAACACGCTGGCGCTGAGTGAAGTGGCGGTAGGGTTGGTGGTCTGGATGATGGAGGGACATGATGAATTAAGGTTTATTTCGGGTATCGGCTTTCTTCTTTTCGCTCTCGATGAATCGTTTGAATTCTTCGGAATCTTTTTGGACGGGGTCTCGACTAACAAGCATCCGGAGGATCTTGAGTTCGCAGACACACCCGCAACGTGGGATCGTTCGTAGAGCATGTCTGGATCGGGCATGGGAAGAGCTGGGTAAGAGGATCCGAATTTTGCGGAGATCGAAAAAACGAGGTTTATCCAAGCAAGCCGATGAACTTTTCCGGCGTCATTCCGGCGCTGCGGAGCAGGCCGCGGAGGGTGCCTTTGGCGAGTTCCTTGTGATCGGGAACCGAGAGGCTGGCGAGGTGGCCGGGCTTGATCAGGATCATGTGGCTTCCCCGCTGGCGGGCAAAGGTCCAGCCGTCCTTGAGAAAGGCCTCCCGGGCCTCGCGTCCGCTGATGGTGGGAAGACCGGCCATGGAGGATCATGCGACGGCGACTTCCAACAGGCGGGTTTCCACCGTAAGCGGCATGCCCTGCTCGGCGCGGACTTCCAGACAGCCGAGAATGGCCTCGTGGAGGTTTGCCGCGGCCTCGTCCTTGGTCGCGCCCTGGCTGATGCAGCCGGGGATGGACGGGCACTCGGCAATCCAAACGCCGTCCTCATCGCGGTCCAGTGTGATGACGAATTTCATGGGAGCAATTTGGATCCGATGGATGATTTGACCAGCCTTTTTGACAGGATCGTCGATGAGCATCAATTGGCGGGCGGGATGGCCGGCCATGGAGGATCATGCGAAGGCGACTTCCAACAGCCGGGTCTGCGGAGTCACGGGCCGCGGTTGGCTTTTCCTAAATCGTTACAAGTCATTGTCAGGAAGCACGTTGCACACACTTCCCGGCCAGATGGGACCTGCCCGGCGGCGAAGGGGGACCTATCCGGTGACGAAGTGGGACCTACCCGGCGGCCAAGTGGGACCTACCCGGTGACGCAGTGGAAGCTAGCCGGTTGCCAGATGGAACCTACCCAGCGGCGAAGTGGGAGCTAGGCGGTTGCAAGATGGAACCCACCCGGCGGCGAGGTGGGAGCTACCCGGTGACGAAGTGGAAGCTACCCGGCGGTGAAGTGGGAGCTACCCAAGGCGAAGTGGGGGCAACCCGGCGGTAAGGTGGAAGTCACCCGGCGCAGGAGTGAAGCGGTGGCCGCGGGTCCGCCGCTTCTTGACTTTTTGATCCCGCATCCGGTGAGCAAGGCCCACCTGACATTCACTGGACTCCCTGTCGGCGTCCGCCCAAGCTGCGGCCATGAAACGCCTTTTCCTGCTCGACGGCATGGCCCTGATCTACCGGGCCCATTTCGCCTTCATCCAGAATCCCATCCGCAATTCCAAGGGCACCAACACCTCCGCGCTATACGGCTTCATCAACACGCTGCTCTCGATTCTCGAAAAGGAAAACCCCACCCACATCGGCGTCGCCTTCGACACCTCCGCGCCCACGCCGCGGCACATCCTTTTTCCCGCCTACAAGGCGCAGCGCGACGAGATGCCGGAGGAGCTCGCCGCGGCGATTCCGCACGTGAAGGCGCTCTGCCGGGCGTTCGGGATTCCCGTGTTAGTGGTCGATGGCTTCGAAGCGGACGACATCATCGGCACGCTGGTGAAGCGCGCGGAGCTCGACGAGTTCGAGTCGTTCATGGTCACGCCGGACAAGGATTTCGCGCAGCTCATTTCGGAAAGCACCTGCATGTGGAAACCGGGGCGCAAGGGCTCCGACCATGAGATCATCGACCTTGCGATGATGCTCCAGAACTGGGAGATCGAGCGTCCGGCGCAGGTCATCGACATCCTCGGCCTGTGGGGCGACGCCGCGGACAACATTCCCGGCATCCCCGGCGTCGGCGAGAAGACGGCGAAGAAGCTCATCGCCGAGTTCGGCTCGATCGAGAATCTCATCGCCAATTCCGCGAAGCTCAAAGGCAAGCAGAAGGAAAACGTCGAGACCCACGCCGACCAGGCGCTGCTTTCCAAGGAGCTCGCCACCATCATCCTCGACGTCCCGGTGGACGTCACCTGGGACGAGCTCGTCATTTCCGAGCGCAACGACGAGGCCTTGAAAACGCTCTTCAACGAGTTCGAATTTCGCACCCTCACCAAGCGGCTTTTCCCCGCCGCGGGCGCGGAGCCGGGCCAACCCGAGGTGCCCGAAACGCCCACCCTCTTCGAAACCTTCAAGACCATCCGCGACGTCGAGCACACCTACCACCTCGTCGACACCCCGGAACTCCAAGCCCAACTCTTCGCCGCGCTCGCCCAACAGAAATCCTTCTGCTTCGACATCGAGACCACCGGCCTCGACCGCTTCACCTCCAGGCTGCTAGGCGTGGCGTTCTCTTGGAAAGCCCACGAAGGCTGGTATCTTCCCTACTCCGATTCCCTGCTCCCTGCTGTTCGTTCCGCCCTCGCATCTCCCGCGGAGAAAATCGGCCACAACCTCAAGTTCGACCTCTCCATTCTCCATCATCACGGCATCGAGGTCGCGGGTCCGTTCTTCGACACGATGCTCGCCGACACCTTGATCGCCCCCGAGCGCCGGCACTCGATGGATTACCTTTCCGAAATCCTGCTAGGCTACACCCCGGTCAAGCTCGCGGACATCTCGAAGCCCGCCGCCGAACCCGACGCGGCGACTCTGCTCGATCTCTTCTCCCACGCGGAAAAAGCCAAGGCCTCCAAGGACCTCGACATCGCCGCCATCCCGCTCGCCATTCTCGCGGAATACGCCGCTGAGGATGCCGATGTCACTTTCCAGCTCGCACAAAAAATCCGCCCGCTTCTAGCCGAGTCCGGTCAGGAATCCATCCTCAAACAAATCGAAGGCCCGCTGCTGCCCGTCCTCGTCGGCATGGAAATGGAGGGCATCGCCATCGATCCCGCCGCGCTCGGCCTCATCGGCGACGAGCTGCAAATCCAAATCGACGAGCTCGCGAAATCGATCCACGTCCACGCGGACCGCTCGTTCAACATCGCCTCGCCCAAGCAGTTGGGAGAGATCCTTTTCGACCAGCTCGGCCTGGCCGAAAAAGCCAAGAAGACCAAGACCGGCCAATACAAGACCGACGAGCAGACGCTCGCCACGCTCGAAGGCAAGCATCCGATCATCAGCGACATCCTCGCCTGGCGCGAGTCCACCAAGCTCAAGGGCACTTACCTCGACGCGCTGCCCACCCACATCGTCGCCGAGACCGGGCGCATCCACACGCATTTCCATCAGCTCGTCGCCGCCACCGGCCGGCTCGCCTCGTCCGATCCCAACTTGCAGAACATCCCGGTCCGCTCCGAGGCCGGCCGCAAGATCCGCAAGGCCTTCGTCCCGCGCGACGGCTTCACGCTGCTTTCCTGCGACTACTCGCAGATCGAGCTCCGCGTGATGGCCGCGATCTCGCAGGACGTCACGATGATCGAGGCCTTCCAGAACGATGCCGACATCCACACCATCACCGCCGCGAAGGTCTTCGCCGTCGAGCCGGAGAACGTCACCTCCGACATGCGGCGCACCGCGAAGATGGTGAACTTCGGCATCATCTACGGCATCTCCGCCTTCGGTCTCAGCCAGCGCCTCGCCATCCCGCGGACAGAGGCGGCTAACATCATCGAAGCCTATTTCCGCGAGTATCCCGCCATCCGCCAGTTCATGGATCGCACGGTCAACGAGGCCCGCGAGGCCGGCTACGTCGAGACCCTCAGCGGTCGCCGCCGGTATTTTCCGGACCTCAATTCCGGCAACCAAAACCTCCGCGGCATCGCCGAGCGCGCTGCTATCAACATGCCGATCCAAGGCACCGCCGCGGACATGATCAAACTCGCGATGATCCGCATCGCCACGCTGCTGCGGGAGAATTCCTGTCAGTCCAAGATGCTGCTCCAGGTGCATGACGAACTCGTCTTCGACCTCGCCCGCGACGAGCAGGAGGAGCTCGTCCCGCAGATCCTCACCGCGATGAAGACCGCGCTGCCGCTTCCCAACGGCGTGCCCGTCGAGGTCAGCTCCGGCACCGGGCCTAACTGGCTCGCGGCGCATTGATCGCCGCCATCACATCCTGAAATCCTCGCCCAGGTAATGCTTGCGGGCGATGGGGTCGTTGACGAGCTCGTCGGACGCGCCTTCGAGGATGACGCGGCCGTCGTGAATGAGGAAGGCGCGGTCGGTGATGCTGAGGGTTTCGCGGACCGAGTGGTCGGTGATGAGAATGGCGAGCCCGTCGCGGTCGCGCAGCTCGCGGACGATGCGCTGGATGTCCTCCACGGCGATGGGATCGATGCCGGCGAAGGGCTCGTCGAGCATCAGCAGCGTCGGGTCCGAGCACAGCGAGCGGGCGATGGCGAGGCGACGTTTTTCGCCGCCGGACAGGGTGATGGCAAGCGACTTGACGAGCTTGCTGATGCCGAAGCGATCCAACAAATCATGGGCGCGTTCATGGCGCTCGGCGCGGTTGAGATTCGGCCGGGTTTCGAGAATGGCTAGCAGGTTGTCCAGCACCGAGAGCTTGCGGAAAACCGACTCCTCCTGCGGCAGATAGCCGAGGCCGAGGCGGGCGCGGCGGTGCATCGGCATGCGCGACATGTCGTGGCCGTTGAAACAGACCGAGCCGGCGTCGGCGGGGATCAAGCCGGCGATCATGTAGAACGAGGTGGTCTTGCCCGCGCCGTTAGGGCCGAGCAGGCCGACGATTTCCCGGGGCTGGACGGTGATGGAAACCCCGTCCACCACGGCGCGGCCGTTGTAGGTCTTGCGAAGTCCGTTAGCAAAAAGGACGGCGGATTCCGTATGGGAGCAGGTGGAGCCGGGGTGGTGCATCGTTGGAATGGGTGTCGATCAGGCCGGGAAGCGACTACTTCTTTTTGGATTCGAGATTTCCGCCCATGTCCCAAACTCCTTCGGTGACGAAGCTGCCCGTCTTGGGGGACATCCGGATGGTGAGGTTCGGCTCTCTCGCCCGCATGAAGGTCGTGCCCTGGGTATACCACGGGTAGCCGCCGCTGAGGATGATCTGGTCGGCTTTGACGTTGTAGGTGAAAATGGCGCCGCTGGCGTGGATGGGGTCCTTGCCCGGCTCCGCTTTCTGTTCGATGAGCACGGCGCCGGTGGCCACGATGCGCTCGACCTCACCGAAGCCCGAGCCGGGACTTCCTTTCGCGCCGGGCTTGGCTTTTTCAGATGCTTCCGGGGCTTTGTCCGGCGGGGTGCTTGCCGGAGCCGCGGATTTCACCGTGTCTTCCGGCGATTCCTTCGAGTCGGCTTTTGCGACTTTGGCCGGCTTTTTCTCGAAGAAAATTTTCAGCTCGTTGGCTCCGGATAGATTGAAGCGCGGGTCCTTGACGGTGACGTTTTTCAGGTAAACCATGACGCCTTCGTCCGCATCGTAATACATGCCGCCCTCGCAGTGGATCAAAGTGTCGTTAGGGCCGCTCTGGATTTCGAGCGGTTTCGCGGGTGCCGGCACGGTGTCCGTGGCGACGGCCGGGAGATCCGCTTGAGTGACGAAGGCGGCGGCGTCTTTCGAGACGGTGGCGGCAGCCGCCACATCGTGGTCCAGGCTCTTGCGGGCACCGGTTTGCGCGGCGGTGGCAGCGGCGGCCTTGGATGCGGCGTCCGCCTGGATCGCGGCGGTTTCTGCGGCGGTTAGCGACTTGGGTGGCGCGGCGACCAGCGACTGGGTGAGAAGCGAGACGCCGAGGAGAGCGGTCGTACGGAGCGGTGATTTGGGAGCATGCATTGTCGTCTCGGTGGGAGGAGCTTGGAGGTTGGTGGTGACGGGGCCGAGCATAAAACCCTTGCCCTGCGCGACGGAGTAATAAAGGCCGCTGCCGCGGGTGCTCATCCGGTCGGATTGCAGGTGGACGGGATCCTTGGTGGTCAGCAGGCCTTTTTGCTGGTTGAAAACCGCCTTCGCGAGATCGACGCGCCCGCGCTGGGTTTGATTGGAGTTGTAAAACAACACGGTAACCGTGTCGCCGGCGATTTCCCCGGCACTGACGATGGTCATCGCCTTGGCATTCATGACGCTGACCAAGCGGCGGTTTTCATCGTAGCGCGGGAGGATCACGTTCTTGAGCTCGCTGCCGTCTGGAAGGAGCCCGAAGGCGGGACTTTCCTTCACCGGCGGCGGCGTTGCAGCCACCTCCCCCGCCAAGGTGGCGTCAGGCACGACAAGCGCGAGAGCTGTAAGAATGCGACGCAAGAACGGGCGGGGTGGATTGGGTTTGAGCCGCCTCAGTGCGAGGCGTGATGAATCGCGATCAGTTTGACGAGAAGGTCCTCGATGAATTCGAGCGGGATTTGGTTAGGCCCGTCCGAGACGGCGTTGGCGGGGTCGGAGTGGACTTCCATGAACAGGCCGTCGAGGCCGGTGGCCACCGCCGCGCGGGCGAGGACCGGGGCGAGCTCGCCGTCACCGCCGGTGGCGCCGCCGAGTCCGCCGGGGCGTTGGACGGAGTGGGTGGCGTCGAAAATAACAGGCAGGCCCTCCTTGCGCATCCAGTAGAGCGAGCGCATGTCCACGACCAGGTTGTTGTAGCCGAAGGTGGTGCCGCGCTCGGTGATGAGGAAGCGCTCGCAGCCGAAAGCGCGCATTTTGCCGGCGATGTTGACGGTGTCGAGTGGGGCGAGGAACTGGCCTTTTTTGACGTTCACGGCGCGGCCGGTTTTGGCGGCGGCTTCGAGCAGGTCGGTCTGGCGGCAGAGGAAGGCGGGGATTTGCAGGAGATCGACGTGCTCGGCGGCGATCGCGGCCTGCTCGGCGGTGTGGATGTCGGTGGTGACGGGGACGCCGAGTTCCTTGCCGATTTCACCGAGGATGCGGCAGCCTTCCTTCACGCCGGGGCCGCGGAAGGCGTCCACGGAGGTGCGGTTCGCCTTGTCGAAGGAGGCCTTGAAAATGAAATGGATGCCGGTGCGGTCGGCGATTTCCTTGAGCGAGCGCGCCATTTCCCAGGCGAACGCCTCGGATTCAAGCGAGCATGGGCCAAGGATGAAAAAGGGAACCGGCCCGCCGACGGGGACCTTGCCAATGTTGAAGGGGTCGAAATTCATGGGAGTTGGATGGGGTCAATGATCGGTTTAAGCTTGGGCGGCTTGGAACAGCGGGCGGAGATTGTCGAGCGCGGTGGTGAGCAGCTTCTGCTCGGAAGTTGTGAGATTCCCGCAGGTTTTGGAAGCGAGCATTTCCAGTGAATCAATCACGGATTTGGCGGCGCGCAGGTTGATTTGTTTCTCCCCGCTGTGGGGATTGGGAATCTGGCCGAGAAACAGCCCGGCGTTCTGGGCTTGGAGGATGATGAATTCGTTGAACCGGGGATCGGCTTCTGGCGCTGCGGGCATGTCGTGAGAGTCCGGGCTGCGGGAGAAATATACAAGTGGGAAGACGGAGGGCCGGGCGGATTGCGGTCTGGGAAGCGCCGCCGCCCGACTCGTCTTTTGCCTTGCAGGGCCGGACACCGCCGCTAGTCTCGCGGCTCAATGGCATGCGTTTCATGTCATCGCCCAATCAAAAACCACCTCATTGAAATCATGAAACTCGCCTTCATCGCCGCTGCTGCCGCGCTTTTCGCCGCCTCCTGCTGCCCAAGCGCCCCTGCTCCCAGCCAACCGGCTTACGTGGCTCCGTCCAAGTGATTTCCCTCTCCGCCGCCCTTCCTCGCTGAAAACCTCTTCTTCATTCTCCTTAAACTTTCCGATTCCACTCCCATGACCCGTATCCTCTGCACTCTCGTCGCTTCCGTTTTCGCACTGTTGGCCGCTTCCTGCTGCTGCACCGGCGAGCAAAAGGCACCCGGCCTGCGTTCGCTCCCCCAATTCCAAGAAATCCAGTCGGCTCCTGCTCCTGAAGTGCATTACTCCAAGTAATGCCAGCCTTCCGGTGCGTTCATCGCGGGTAATCAAGTGTCCCCGGCATCGGGCGGGATCTTCATAGTGGTGACACCAAAGTCACAAGAATAGGCTGCCTAAACCGGAAAACGCCCTGTCATATGCTTGATTGCTACCCATGAAGCACGATCTTCCATCCTCAGGAGATTCCAAGTTCAATGGGAACTTGCGTCATTACCACCGGTCCCAGCCCCAAACGCAGCGAACCTGGGATGAATGGGTCGAGGGTTCTCCCACCAAGGTCCGGCATTCCCGGAATTGGCTGAAAATCATCGGAATCATCGCCGGCGTGCTCGCGCTGGCGGGAATCATTGCCGGCTTGGTCATCGTGCTCAGCTGAGGCCCCGGTTTCTTTCAGCCGGATTTGCATGCGGCTTTGACATTCTGAATCCGCATGGGCATTTTTCCCGCCCGTCGCCAACCACGGCGGACATCTTACACCATGGGAAAAAGCCTCTTCCAAAAAGTCTGGGACGCACACACCGTCGGCACCATCGCCGATGGACGCACGCAACTCTTCATCGGCACGCACCTCATCCACGAGGTCACCTCGCCACAAGCCTTCGGCATGCTCCGCGATCTCGGGCTGAAGGTGAAATTCCCCCAGCGCACCTTCGCCACCATCGACCACATCGTTCCGACGATCAATCAGGACCAGCCCGCGGATCCGCTCGCGGCTGAGATGATCGATGCGATCCGCAAGAACTGCGATGACTTCGGCGTCACCTATTTCGATCTCGCCTCCGGCAAACAAGGCGTCGTCCACGTCGTCGGACCCGAGCAAGGCATCACCCAGCCCGGCACCACGATTGCTTGCGGCGACTCGCACACCGCCACCCACGGTGCGTTCGGCGCGATCGCCTTCGGCATCGGCACCAGCCAGGTCCGCGACGTTCTCGCCACCCAGACCATCGCTCTGCAGGAAATGAAGGTCCGCCGCATCGAAGTGAACGGCGACCTCGCTCCGGGCGTTTATGCCAAGGACGTCATCCTCCACATCATCCGCCTGCTCGGCGCGAACGGCGGCATCGGCTACGCCTACGAATACGCTGGCGACGTCTTCGAGCGCATGTCCATGGAAGAGCGCATGACCGTCTGCAACATGTCCATCGAAGGCGGCGCCCGCTGCGGCTACGTCAATCCGGACGCCAAGACCATCGCCTATCTCCACGGCCGCCCGTATGTGGACATGACCGACTTCAGCGCCACCGCCGCCCGCTGGCTTTCCTTCGCTTCCGATGCGGACGCCGCGTTTGACGACATCGTCAAAATCAACGCCTCTGAAATTGAGCCGACCGTCACCTGGGGCATCTCCCCGGACCACGGCATCTCGATTTCCGAAAACATCCCGGACCCTGCAACCGCTTCGACCCCGCTGGAAAAAGCCACCATCGAGGAAGCCCTCGCCTACATGAAACTTGACGCCGGCACCCCGATCAAGGGCGTGAAAATCGACGTCGCCTTCATCGGCTCCTGCACCAACGGCCGGATCTCCGACTTCCGCGAAGTCGCGAAATACATCCAGGGCCACCACGTCGCTCCCGGCGTGCAAGCCATCGTCGTCCCCGGCTCGCAAGTCGTCGCCATCCAGGCGGAACAGGAAGGCCTGCCGAAAATCTTCACCGACGCCGGCTTCGAATGGCGCGGCGCGGGATGCTCGATGTGCCTGGCGATGAACCCGGACAAACTCGTCGGCGACCAGCTCTGCGCCTCGTCGTCTAACCGCAACTTCAAAGGCCGCCAAGGCTCGCCCACCGGACGAACCGTTCTCATGTCGCCCGTCATGGTCGCCGCCGCCGCGATCCGCGGTTCCGTCGCCGACGCGCGCGAGGTTTTCACGCTGGAAGCGAGAGCGGCAGTCGCCTAGAATCCACGTTATGAGCAGCGCCGCCACGAACTTACCCATCACCGCCGCCGAATATCTTGAAGGAGAACTGCGCTCCGAAATCCGGCATGAGTTCGTGGACGGGCGGATCTACGCGATGTCTGGCGTCAGTTTCCGGCATAACGAAATCTGTTTGGATACAGCCACGGCCATCAAGAACCACCTTCGTGGCGGACCCTGCCGGGTTTTTATCGAGGCCGTGAAAGTCCAAATCGCCGACGACGTGGGAGAATCCTATTATTATCCGGATGTCTTCGTGACCTGTGAACCCGCCGACGATCAATCGTATTTGGCTCGGTCGCCCAAGCTCATCATCGAGGTTATCTCCGAATCGACCTCGCGCTTTGATCGAGGCGACAAGCTCACCACTTACAAACGGATGCCGAGCGTCGAGGAAATCGTTTACATCGAGCAGGACTGGCCGGAGATCTACATCGTCCGGCGCTCGGACCATTGGAAAAAGCATATTTACACTCAGTTCGATTCCTTGATTCACCTCGAGTCCATCGACCTCACGCTTCCGGTCTCCGCCTTCTATCGATCCGCTCCATTTCCCGACGACGTGAAACGGCCGTGGTATCTCATCAACCGCGAGGACGGCTAATTTCAGCATTTCAGTTTTTCAGCATTTCAAAATCTACCTAATATGGCACTCGAACCTGTTCCTTCCGTCACCGGCCGCGCCGTTTTCATCCCCGGCGCCGACATTGATACCGACCGCATCATCCCGGCGCGTTTCATGAAATGCGTCACCTTCGACGGTCTCGGTGAATTCGCGTTCTACGACGTGCGTTTCAATTCCGAGACCGGTGAAAAAACCGACCACCCGCTCAACGACCCGCGCTTCGCCAAGGCCTCCATCCTCGTCGCCGGCGTGAACTTCGGCTGCGGCTCGTCCCGCGAGCACGCCCCGCAGTCGCTGCGCAAATACGGCTTCAACGGCGTCATCGCCGAGTCCTTCGCGGAAATCTTCTACGGCAACTCCACCACGCTCGCGATGCCCTGCGTGATGGCCAGCCCGGCCGACGTCGTCGCCATCCGCGACGCCGTGGAAGCTGATCCGGAAACGGAAATCACCATCGACGTGCAAGCGCTCCGCGTCCGCACCTCCGGCGGGCTCGACATCCCGGTCACCATGCCCGACTCCGCCCGCGAAGCCCTGCTTTCCGGCCGCTGGGATCCGATCCAGGAGCTGCTCGACAACGACGCCGCCATCGACGCGAAGGCGGCCGAGCTGCACTACGCCTGACGGCGACTCATTGCCGGGTGACTTGAATGCGGATGAAACACGTGCTGCCGGAGCTCAACGGGATTTTCGCCTCGCGAGTTTCCAAAGTGCCGAGTGTCGAAATCACGGTATCCGTAAATCCGGCGGGCGCGCCGGCTTATACAAGGTCTGCCCTTGGCAAACACCAGTAAGGGCAAACAAAATCGCGAACGCAAAAAATCGGTGGCTGGAACGGGCTTGCATGGCGGATTTTTGAAATACCACCTCCGGTTAGTCTGCTTTTTAAAAAGTCAATGCGGAGAGATAGTTTGGATGGCTTATCCATCTAAATTTTTACTCCAAGTTAAAACTTGCCGGAGGAACTGCAGGGCGCTTACATTAGGGAGAGTTAAACCGCAGATGAACGCAGATTCACGCAGATGGAAGAGAAGAATCCTGAGAATTCCCGAGCAAAGAGAGCATTTTTGCCCATTCCGAGATCAAACT
>JBFZFJ010000254.1:0-3750 GCA_041306405.1 Verrucomicrobiales bacterium
ATATCCAGAACAAAGATTCCGCGCCCGACTCAAGGCAGGAGCCGTATGAGGTAATTCTTCACGTACGGATCTGCGCGGGGGGCCGTCGGCAACGGCGGTCCCTACCGCAATCCCGGCTAACGAGCATTGGCGGAAATTGGATTTCCCTGCCCACCCATGACGGGCGCCATCGCCATCCATGGATACGACATCATCGACCTTGTTGCGTCGAATTTTCCGGGCTTGTAAATCACCCCAGAATGCCGGTGACAGCCGTGCCCGAAGGCGCTAGTGTATCCCCATGCACATCGAAATGGACATCCCTGAATCCGCGTTCAGCGCATTACGCCTTTCGCCACCACAGTTCGCCCGCGAACTGCGGCTTGCTGCGGCCTTGAAATGGTTTGAAGCGGGGATGATCTCCCAATCCAAGGCTGCGGCTCTTGCGGGTGTCTCGCGCGAGGAGTTCCTGTTGGGTTGCGGCAGGTTCCAGGTCTCAGCCGTGCAGACCACGGCTGAAGAACTTGCCGAGGAACTTGCCCGTGACTGAGCATTGGATCATCGATGCTTCACCGCTGATCCTGCTCGGGAAAGCTGGGCAGCTTGACTGGTTGCTGCAAATGGGACGCATCGTTGTCCCTGAATCTGTCGCCGCTGAAGTGGTGGCCGGAGCACCAGATGACCCTGCACGCCGATGGCTCGAAGCTCCACAAGGCGCGGCAAGCATAGTGCGGGATGATGCTGCCACGAACGACTTGCTGGCATGGGATCTGGGCGCTGGCGAAATCGCCGTGATCGCCACGGCCATGGCCAATCCCGGATATGAAGCGGTGCTGGATGACGCCGCCGCTCGGCGCTGCGCAATGGTTTTGCGGTGTTCCCATGCGTGGCACTCTCAGCTTCGTGGCGCTCGCCAAAAAGCGAGGGTTGATACCTGCCTGCCGACCGGTCTTTGATAAAATGTTGGCAGCTGGCCTCTATGTCTCACTCGCACTGGTGGAACAGGTCGCGCTGGCAGCGGGCGAATGATAGAGAATGCCCACGATAAGGTGCTTCGAGGTCGGTCCCAAATCACAGCCATTCAGGCATCAAAGTATCCAGTCGGAAAAATTGGCAGTCTTTCAGGATAAAAATCCGGTCAACCGCTGAAGGGCAGAGGCCGCATGGAGCACTCCGGCTGACGGGCCTGATTTTGTTACTGATTGCCGCCGCGTCAGGTATGTGAATTGGTTTTGATAGGCACAAGGGGCCAGCGCGAACCGGAGATGATGAAACGGATGTTAGCGACAGTCACAGACAGCCGCTACAGTTTCGGGGGAAGCCGGTGGAGCCGGCGGCGGTGCCCCGCTGTCAATTGGCCGGCGTGATGTCGAGCATCAGCGAAATGTGCATGGCGGTGAGCTCGCCCATCGAGGTGCAATCACCGAAGCCGCTGGTGGCGTGCATCCGGTCGAGCTCGCGGGCGAGCGTGACGACGTGCTCGCGCGGGGCGATGTCCTCGCGCCGCATGATTCCGAGCAGCGCGCGCAGGCGGCCGCTCTCGACCTTGGCGCGGCGGGCCATCTGCGCGTGTTCCTCAGCCACGTATTGGTCGATGCTCTTGCGGTTGAGCACGTCGAAGGCGAGGCGGGTGACCTGGCGGTTCGAGTTGAAGCGGAACGCCAGATAGATGTTGCCGTTCCCCTCGTAGGATTGCTGGTCGAAATCGATCGCCCGCACGCGGTATTGGACCTCCTCGAAGTCCGGCGTGATGTCGACGACGTAGTTCACGCTGCGCATGTCGCCGAGCAGGCGGATGAAGCTGCGCTCGGTGAATTTCGTGAACTCCTTGGCGATCCGCACCTTGTTGAGGCCGGGCTGCTTCAGGTAGTCGCGGATGAAGACATCGCCCGGAACTCCGGCGATGTGTTCCTCGATCAGGGTGTTGCCGTTGACCAGATAGTTGATCCGGTTAGGCGAGAGGATGTGCTCCAGCTCCAGGCCGTAGATGCGCGAGGAGTCCGCTTGCTTGACGTAGAAATAGTCGGAGTTGTCGTTGAAGAGGTTGGTGACGCGGATGCGGAAAGGTTTCGAATTCCCGAAATCCCCGAAGTCGATGCGGTCCACCACGAGGTGGTCGTGCTGCTCCACATCGCGGCCGAGTTTGAGCTCGGTGTAGATGCTCGTCAGCCGCGGCCGCAGTTCTGCGAGCACCTCCGGCGGATACATCACGGTGAGCCACAAGGTTTCCTTGCCCTTGGGATCCTCGTATGGAATCGCCCCGCTGAAGCGGCAGAGCTCTTCATAAACCCGCGGAATTTCCCGGTAGCGGTCGAAGTGATAGAGATACTGCCGCAACGATTGGGAAACCGGATATTTCGTCTTCTGTCGCGCGATCACGGCGAGAAAATAAGCACGGTCCGGCCCGATGGCGAGCGCGGCTTTAGGGCTTCCCCGGCTTGGGCAGCGGCTCGTCGCCCAGGATTTTATCCAAGTCCGCGACCCGCTCCCACGGGCAGCGCTTGCGTTGGTATTTTTTCCAGACCACGTCGCGCAGCTCGCGCCACACCGCTTCCGACGGCGGTTTCAGGTCGGTCCACGTCGGGTTGCGCTTTTCCCGCGTCGTCATGATCGTCCACCGCGTGCCGAGGTAATTCGCCCGGTAGAAGACTTTCCCGTCGTCGGTATTTTCGAACCACTCGTGACTTTCCATGGCCGGAGACTGGCGGCGCGGGAAACCGGAGACAAGCGGCGAATCCGCCATCGACGCGCCCCCCCCGCGGGTGCATCGTCCCGCCATGGCAACCATCGGCGAGCGCGCGTCCCTTCAAATCCTACATGAGAAAAGCTTCGGGCTTTTTCTCGACGGCGGCGAGCTGGGGGAAATCCTGCTGCCTCACCGGGAAATACCTCGCGGTTGCAGCATCGGCGAATCCCTCGACGTCTTCCTTTACAACGATTCCGAGGACCGCCCGGTCGCCACGCTCCAGTCGCCCAAGGTCATGCCCGGCCAGTTCGGCCGCTTGAAATGCGTGGCCGTCACCGGCGTCGGCGCGTTCCTCGACTGGGGCCTGCCGAAGGATTTGCTCGTCCCCTTCCGCGAGCAGAAAATCCGCATGGATGTCGGGAAAAACTACATCGTCCACGTCCACATTGACGAGCAGACCGGCCGCATCATCGCCTCCAGCCGGATCGCGCGGCACATGGACCTGACGCCGCCCGACTTCCGGCTCGAGCAGGAAGTCGATCTGATCATTTTCGGGAAAACCGACCTCGGCTACAAGGCGATCATCAACGGCACCCACAGCGGCCTGATTTTCGCCAACGAAGTTTTCCAGCCGCTCCAACCCGGCGAAGCCCTCAAAGGCTACATCACCGCCCTCCGCCCGGACGGGAAAATCAACATCAGCCTGCACGCCGCCGGCCGCGCGAAAGTCGATGACCTGGAAGGCCAAATCCTCTCCGAACTCGAAGCCCGCGGCGGTTTCTGGTCCATCGGCGACCACAGCCCCGCCGCGGAGATCAACGACGAGTTAGGAGTGAGCAAGCGCACCTTCAAGCAAGCCACCGGCGCGCTCTTCAAGAAGGGTGAGATCATGATTGAGAACAACGGCATCCGGCTGGTGAAGGAAGCTGACTAAGGGGACGAGAGGTCAATAAGGAGCCACGACACTCTTGTCGTGATTGCCGATGAGTTTGCGGAGGATGGCGACTTGGTCGGGCAGCGTAGCGGCGATCACCGGTCGCCGCGAGTCGTCTTCACCGGAGCGATCCAGTCGCGGCGACCGGTGA
>JBFZFJ010000255.1:0-2690 GCA_041306405.1 Verrucomicrobiales bacterium
AGCCCGCCGCGCCAACAACCCCGCCCCCCCCTGCAACTTCCAGGAGCCCGGCCTCATCGAGCGCACCGCCCGCGATTTCCTCACCGAGGAAATCGACCAGGTCATGTGCGACGACGCCGAGACCACCGAGATGATCCGCGAAATCGCCGGGAAAATCTCCCGCCGCGCCAAGCGCCGCATCCACTACATGCCGTCCGCCGCCGGCCAGCCGATCTTCGAGCGCATCAACATCCAGAAACAGATCGACGAGGCGTTCTCCCGCCAGGTCTGGCTGCCCTGCGGCGGCTATATCGTCATCGATGAAACCGAAGCTCTCATCGCCATCGACGTCAACACCGGCCGCAACCGCGGCTCCAAGGACGTGGACAAGATGATCCTCGAAACCAACGTCGAGGCCGCCGTCGAGGTCGCCCGCCAGCTCCGCCTCCGCAACATCGGCGGGCTGGTCGTCATCGACCTCATCGACATGCGCCACCGCAAGGACCAGCAGACGGTTTACAAGGCCATCAAGGAGCGCCTCAAGAAGGACAAGGCCAAGACCCAGGTCCTCCAGATCTCCCCCGTCGGCCTGATGGAAATGACCCGCCAGCGGCTCAACGAATCGCTCCGGGACTCGATGTACGAGCCCTGCCCGTATTGCCAGGGCCGCGCCCGCGTCAAAACCCCGATGACCATGTCCATCGAGATCCAGCGCCGCCTGCACACCGTCATCCAGAAACGTCACGACTCCGTCGGCGACATCATCGTCATCGTCAACAGCGACGTCCTCAACCGCTTCAAGAGCGAGGACGCCAAGCTCCTGATGGAACTCGAGCGCTCGCATTCCGGCCGCCTCATCTTCCGCTCGGATCCGACCATGAACCGCGAGAAATTCCTCATCATCGACGCCGCCACCGAGAAGACCATCGACCAGAGCTGACACCCCGAAGCGTCCCGCCCAATACTGTCAGAATAGCGCAATAAATTAAGAAGATTCAACCACGGATGAATAGGATGAAAATGCACTCTTTATCTGTGTTCTTCATCTGCGTCCATCTGCGTCCATCTGTGTTTGAAAATTCTTGAAGTGACAGCATTGAGCGTCCCGCCTGTCTCAGTCGGGGCGCGCCTTACCAACTATCCGCTTCTACCAGCTTCCGTGGATTACTCCTCACTCATCGCCAAACGCCGCGACCGCTTCTCCGAGCTGGAAGAAGCGGTGGGCGATCCCGAGCTTTTCGCCGACCCCAAGCGCGCCACCGAGATCCTCCGCGAGCACGGCAAGCTCAAGCAGACCCTCGAACTCTGGGACAAGCTCCAAGCCGCCAAACGCCACCTCGCCGACAACCAGGAACTCGCCAAGTCCGACGACCCCGAGTTCTCCGCGATGGCCGCCGAGGAAATCCCGGCGCTCGAAACCGAAATCGCGAACTTCGGCACCGAACTCCAATACGCGCTGCTCCCCGCCGACCCCAACGAGAACCGCGACGCGCTGATCGAAATCCGCGCCGGAGCCGGCGGCGACGAAGCCTCGCTCTTCGCCGCCGAACTGATGCGCATGTATCAACGCTACTCCGACCTCCGCGGTTGGAAATGCGAGCACCTCGAAAGCAGCCCGTCCGAAGTCGGCGGTTTCAAGGAAGTCATCCTCAAGGTCACCGGCCAGGAAGTGTTCCGTTATTTGAAATACGAGTCCGGCGTCCACCGCGTCCAGCGGGTGCCCGCCACCGAGACCCAAGGCCGCGTCCACACCTCCACCGTCACCGTCGCCGTCCTGCCGGAGGCCGAGGAGGTCGATGTGGAATTGAAACCCGAAGACCTCCGCATCGAAGTCTGCCGCGCCGGCGGAGCGGGCGGCCAGCACGTCAACCGCACCGAATCCGCGGTGCAGATCTTCCACCTTCCCACCGGGCTTTACGTCCGCTGCGAGGACGGCCGCTCGCAGATCAAGAACAAGGAAATGGCGCTCCAGATCCTCCGTTCCAAGCTCTACGAGCAGAAACTCCGCGAACAGCAGGAAGCCTACTCCAGCCACCGCCGCTCGCTCATCGGCTCCGGCGACCGCTCGGAGAAGATCCGCACCTACAACTTCCCGCAAAGCCGCATCACCGACCACCGCATCGGCTTCACCTCGCACAACCTGACCGGCGTGATGGCCGGCGACCTCACCGAGTTCACCAACGAGCTCCAGAAGACCGAGATGGACGAGCGCCTGGCCGAAGCGGGGCTTTGACCGCTGCCCCAAGGGACTGAAGAATTGTAGCGGCGGTCTGTGACCGTCGATGCCAGTGGGAAGAGTTAACCGCGGTCGCAAAGAGGGAGCGGAGGAAGATGGGATTCTGGATTTGAAGTTTTTAGCCGCAAGGAGGCGCGAGAGGGGCGCAAAAATGGAGGGGTTGGATTTGGGCTTTGTGTGAAAACTTGGCGCTCTTGGCAGTTCATATTCTTCCCTTCGACATTCGATGTTTAACGTTCGATGTTCGATGTTCATCCCCCCAATCCCGGTAGGGCTCGCCCGCCGCGGCGCGCCCACTTCACTTCCCCCGCCGGAGGCTGCTCTTCTCTCCCCATCCAAAATCCATAATCAAAAATCCAAAATCAACATTCGTCATTCGTCATTCGTCATTCGTCATTCGTCATTCGTCATTCGTCATTCGTCAATTCTTCACCTCCCCGTCCAATCATCCGCAAACTGAGGCGGACCCCGAAAT
>JBFZFJ010000256.1:0-4410 GCA_041306405.1 Verrucomicrobiales bacterium
CGCCGTGCTCGCCGCCTGGCAAAACGGCCCTGTCGTTTCCGCCAACAATCTAGCCGTCATCTCCACCCGCTTCTCCGCCATCGCCGCCGCCACCCTGCCCGCGCCGGTCAGGATGGAAACCGAGACTCGCCCCGCCTCGTCACCGCAGCCCCACCTTCGCGTCCATTCCCGCGTCCTCGGCGGCAGATGGGACCAGCAGACCTTCACCATCGGCCAGCTTTCATTCCGTTATACCGACAGCCCGTCGCTCTCGCCGCTCGCCAAGGGCCATGTCGAGAGCCATGTGGAGATCCGCGGCGGCAAGCGCGTCGTCTGGCCCCGCGATTTCAAGGCCGAGCACACCTTGGCCAAGCGACTGATGAACGTCGGCTTCATCGCCCTGTCCGAAATCCTCGCGCCCGTGCATCTCGACATCGCCGCGCTCTATTCCTGCGTCCCCGCCGTGCCGCTGCCCACCCCGCAGCTCGCCTGGCTGAATCTGTTGGAAGGCCCGGAAATGCAGAAACTCCGCAACGCCGGATGGACCATCGAGATCGATCCCAAGTCCGGCCTAACCGCCCACGACGCCAGCGAATTCTTCCCCGCCATCGAGGCCGATCCGGACCACGGCATCGACTGGTTCCGCTTCGACATCTCCTTCGAGCTCGGTGGTAAAAAACTCAGCCTCATCCCCATCATCGCCGACGCGATCCGCCAGGATTTCCCGTCCGCCGACTCCCCGGATCTCCCCGAGTTCATCACCCTGCCGTGCGAAAACCCCGAGGACGGATTCATCCGCTTTCCCGCCCGCCGCCTGCTGGAAATCGTCGATCAAGTCCGCCACCTGTTCCACGGCAATGCCTCGGGCGACGGCCCGATCCGCATGGACCGCCTCGCCGCCGCCGGCGTGGCCGACACCCTCGCCATCGACTCCTCTGAGACCACCCGCGCCCTCGCCAAGCTCGGCCACAGCCTCAAAAACATCACCGCCCTGCCGCCGGCGGAAATCCCCAAAACCGTCCGCGCCGAGCTCCGCCCCTATCAGGCGGAAGGCTTCCGCTGGCTCCAGTTCCTCGCCGCCCACGGCCTCCATGGCATCCTCGCCGACGACATGGGCCTCGGCAAAACCGTCCAGACGCTCGCCCACCTCGCCGCCGAGCGCGCTAAAAAGCCCGGCCTGCCCTCGCTCGTCATCGCCCCCACCTCGGTCGTTCCTAACTGGGCGGACGAAGCCGCGAAATTCACTCCCAAGCTCAAGGTGCTCGTCCTCCAGGGTCAGGACCGCGCCGCCGAGTTCGGCAAGATCAAAAAGGCCGACATCGTCCTCACCTCCTATCCGCTGCTCACCCGCGATTTCGAGCAACTCTCGAAACAAGACTGGCACCTCCTCATCCTCGACGAGGCGCAATACATCAAGAATCCCAAGGCCCTCGCCGCCCAGAACGCCTGCAAACTCAAGGCCGCCCACCGCGTCTGCCTCTCCGGCACGCCCATGGAAAACCACCTCGGCGAGCTCTGGAGCCTGATGCGCTTCCTCATGCCCGGATTTCTATCCGACGAGAAAACCTTCAACAGCCACCTCCGCCGCCCCATCGAGCGCGACCGCTCCGGCGACGCCCAGCTCGCCCTCAACCGCCGCGTCTCCCCGCTCATCCTCCGCCGCACCAAGGACCAGGTCGCCACCGAGCTCCCTGCCAAGACCGAGATCATCCACGGCATCGACCTGTCCAAGAAACAGACCGACCTCTACGAATCCGTCCGCGCCGCCATGGACAAGCGCGTCCGCGACGCCATCGCCGCCAAGGGCCTAGCCAAGTCCCACATCATCGTCCTCGACGCGCTGCTCAAGCTCCGTCAGATCTGCTGCCACCCGCAACTGCTCAAAACCCCCGCCGCGCAGAAAGTCACCGAGTCCGCCAAGCTAGACTACCTCACCGCCGAGCTCCTCCCCACCCTGATCGAGGAAGGCCGCCGCATCCTGTTATTCTCCACCTTCACCTCCATGCTCGCCCTCATCGAGGAGCATCTGGAGAAGGAAAAGATCCCCTATCTGAAACTCACCGGCCAGACCCAGGACCGCGCTTCGTTGGTCAAAAAATTCCAGCAAGGCGAGACCCCCGTCTTCCTCATCTCGCTCAAAGCCGGCGGCACCGGCCTTAACCTCACCGCCGCCGACACCGTCATCCACTACGACCCGTGGTGGAACCCCGCCGCCGAGAACCAGGCCACCGACCGCGCCCACCGCATCGGCCAGACCAAGCCCGTCTTCGTCCACAAGCTCGTCTGCCGCGGCACCATCGAGGACCGCATCCTCGACCTCCAGAAACACAAGTCCGCCCTCGTCGAAGCCCTCCTCTCCGACGAGACCAGCAAGCTCAAGATCGACGCCGAGACGCTTTCCCACCTGCTCTCGCCGCTGTCACAATGACGTGGGCGCACAGCGTCTTTTCACCGCAGTGGAGCAGGGTCGGACGGAAAGAATTCCTTGAATCATCCGGCAAGCGATGTTCTACTATCAAACCTGTAGAAACCATTATGAAAACGAAAACCATATACCAAGTTGTCGTCAAGGATAGCAGATCGAAGGTCGCGGACTGGACGCAGGAGTTTGAGCATCGCCCGACCCCGGGCGACCGGCTCCGGATTCCTGAGAACGTGGCGCGGAACCTTGAGGGATATGAGCCCGAAGCAACCGTTTCGCTGGTGGAAATGGACCTGGAAACCGGTGACTTCCTGATTGTGGCCGATGCGGCATGCAAGCTGGCCACCAACCAGCGGCCCGTGGTCACTCTGAATGCCAGCCTGATCCCGGAGAGAATCCGTGAAGATGTCGAGGACCATGTGCGGCGGCGCTTGGATCTGCCGGTGCTGGAGTGGGAGGACAGTTCCGCAACCGCACCCATCATCAGGCTGCATCCGTTCAAGAGCCACCCGCAGACGCCGCTCGAAACGCTGCAGAACGAGCTCCGCCAAATTCTCCACAAGGCCGTGGAGCTGGCACCTTGCTAGGCCGGTGCCGCGGAGATCCGCCTCGGCGCGCCGCTTTGACCCCTGATTTCAAAATCTGTTGAGTTACGGCCGATTTTGGGAGCAGATCTCCGGGGGGCGATAGAACGCCGCCATTTCGGGACTGGATGGGTTCAAGCCAATGGGAAAATCCAGCATCAAAGTGGTGCCCCGGATGAAATCCGCCGCGCAATGGCGGGCGGAGCAAGAGGCGCGGGTGGCGATCGCCAAACAGAAAGCCGCGTAGGAAACAAAACTCCGGACCGCCGCTGCTTCGCGTGCCCGCGTGCTTCGCCCTGTTTTACGGCGCGATCGACAGCCCCGTGCTGTTGAAACAACTGCGCGGCCTGATCCGCATCCTGTGAATGGGGCTGCCAAATACAGACTCGCCAAGATTTCCCCGAGTCACCAGCCTTTCCGCCATGTCTTTCACCTCGCTCGGCCTCGCCCCCGCTTTGCTCAAGGCTCTAAGTGCGGAGGGCTACTCCGAGCCGACGCCCATCCAGCAAGAAGTCATCCCGGCGGTGATCGGGAAAAAGGACGTGCTCGGGATTGCCAAAACCGGCTCGGGGAAAACCGCCGCTTACGTGCTGCCGATTCTGCACAACCTGCAAGTCGCCACGGTCTCGCAGTACCGCGAACCCACCGTGCTCGTGCTGGTGCCGACTCGCGAACTGGCGGACCAGGTCCAGCAGGTTTTCCAAACCTTCATCCCGTTCCAGACAGATCGCGTGACCTGTCTGGCGGTGTCCGGCGGCGTTTCGATCAACCCGCAGATGCAGGCCGTCGGCAAGGCGGACATCGTGGTCGCCACACCCGGCCGGCTGTTGGAACTGGCCGGGAAAAACGCCGTGCGGCTTTCCTCCATCACCACGCTGGTGCTCGACGAGGCGGACAAGATGCTGAACCTCGGGTTCAAGGAAGAGGTGGACCGCATCCTCGCCCTGCTCCCGCCCAAGCGGCAGAACTTGTTATTTTCCGCCACGCTCGGCGAGGATCTGAGCCTGATCCAACAGGTTCTCTTGAAAGATCCGCAGGTAATCAAGATCGCCGCCGAGACGGATGAAATCGATTTGATCCACCAGCTCGCCTATCTGGTCTCCGAGGAAAAGAAGGGCCCCTTGCTCCGCTACCTGATCAAGCACGGGGATTTGAAACAAGTCCTCGTCTTCGCCTCCTCCACCGTCAAGGCGGACGGCATCGTCAACAAACTGCTCAAAAACAAGATCCACGCCGCCTCGGTGCACTCCAAACTCAGCCAGCAAACCCGGCGTGACACCCTGCGGCAATTCAAGGCCGGCGAACTGCGCGTCCTCGTCGCCACCGACCTGCTAGCCCGCGGCATCGACATCGAGTTCCTGCCCTGCGTCATCAACTACGAGCTGCCCCGCTCGCCCAAGGACTACGTCCACCGCATCGGCCGCA
>JBFZFJ010000257.1:0-3535 GCA_041306405.1 Verrucomicrobiales bacterium
TCCACGAGGGCGGTGGTTTTTCCGGGAGTGAAAAGGCTGTCGATGTCGCCCTCTTCCTTCACGTCGATCATCGAGCGGATGGCCTGGCCTAACATTCTGGTGTAAAACCTCATGTCGCGGCCGTCGCGGGTGGCCTCGTTGAACTGTGTGCAAAGCTCCTGCGAGGGTTCGGCACGGCCCTTGCAGGCGGTGCGCGCGAGGTCGAGCAGGCGCTTGACCTCGGTGTGACGGGTGACGACCTCGCCGTTTTCCCCGATGTAAACGAGGTAGTAGGGATGGAGGCGGTTGCGCTGGTCGATGTTCACGCCGTCCTCGCGGTTGCGGAGGGTGAAGAGCGCGCCCGGCATCAGGCCGCGCGCGGGATCGGCGGGGACGATGGCGTGCATGCCGTTGGGCGTGCGCGATGGATCGCCGTGCTCGTTCATATAGCTGACGAGATCCATGCGGAAATCGTTGAGGCCGAGATCGGTGATGGAGATCCCGGTTTTCAAGTCCTCCATCTCGATCACCTCGTCCTGAAGGCGGCGGAGTTGTTCTTTGCGGTAGGAGATTTCGTTGGCTTTCGGATCGAGCGGGTTGTCACTGCCGGTGGCGCTGGCGTCGGCGATGACCATGCGGTTTTCGACTCGCTCCTTGAGGTTGATGTATTCATCGAGCGAGATGTCCGGCCAGTAGTTGACGAGCTGGATGACGGTGTTTCGCGAGCCGATGCGGTCGATGCGCCCGAAGCGCTGGATGATCCTAACCGGGTTCCAGTGAATGTCGTAATTGATCAGGTAGTCGCAGTCCTGGAGGTTCTGGCCTTCTGAAATGCAGTCGGTGCCGATGACAAGGTCGATCTGATGAAGCTCGCCAGTCATGATGAGCGCCTTTTCCTTGGAAAGCGGGGAGAACAGGGTCATCACGTCCTGGAAATCGTAGCCTTGCCCGATGGTGGTTTTCGGGCCGGTGGTGCCGGTGATTTTCCCGGTGTGCAGGCCGTAACGCTTGAGGTGGTCATCGGCGATGCAGTCGTAAAGGTAGTCCGCAGTATCGGCGAAGGCGGTGAAGAGCAGGACCTTGCGATTGCCGGGATTGATCGGGTTGCCAACCTTGCCGCGGATGTGATCGATGAGGTGCTGGAGCTTGGCGTCGTGCTCCGGCGTGACTTTTTCCATTTCCACGATCAGGGCGCGGATGATGGCGTGGTCGTTTTCGATGGCGCGTTTCCACGACGGCAGATCGAGGTCTTCGAGCGAGATTTCCATTTTCCCGCCGAAGGTGATTTCGTCGGGGGACGGGAGGTCGTCGTCGTCGGGATCGAAGTCGCCGACGATGGCGCTGGTCACCGATTTCAGGGAAGCCTTGCCGGATTCGTGGCTGGCGATTTGTGTAAGCATCGCCTGGTTGGTCGCAGCGAGTTTGCGGAGCGTGAGACGGAAGGCCTGGACGGAGCTTTCGAGGCGCTTGAGGAGATTGACCGTCATCAATGCGCGGATGCCCCGCTGCTGGCCGGCGAGGCTGACATTGCGCGAGATGCCTTCGAGGTCGTCGCGGAAGGACTCCTCGTAATTCGATTTCCGGCTGGCGAGGATGAACTCGGCCGGAGTGTAAACGGCGAGTTCGATCTGGGTGAGTTGCTCGTAGATGGCATCGAAGTCATGGACGTCGGTGCGGGCGGTGAGCGGCGGCCGGAATGATAATGGCGGCAGGCGGTCCGGGAAGGTGCCGATTTCCGCGGTGTCGTAGTGGGCCTGGATGTGTTTGCGCGAGCGGGCGATGGTGACGCTGTCGAGCAGCTCGAAGAATTCGAAGTCGAGGGACTTGAGGATGGCGTCCGGCGTGCGTTCTTCGGGCGGCAGCTTGCTCCAGCGGGTGAAGGCGGCCTGGGCCTGGCGGAAGATTTCCTCGATGCTGTTGCGGGTATTGAGCTTGGCGCTGAGTTTTTCGGATTCGCCTTCGTAGGCGAGGGCGAGCTGGTTTTTGAGGTCGGCGAAGCGGTTGTTCACCGGGGTGGCGGAGAGCATCAGCACCTTGGTCTTCACGCCGGAGCGGATGATCTGGTTCATGAGCCGCTCGTAGCGCGATTCCCTCTCTTCCTCGCCGGGCGTGTGGTTGCGGAAGTTGTGGGATTCGTCGATGACGACGAGGTCGAAGTTGCCCCAGTTGATCTGTTTGAGATTGGTGCCGTGGGAATGGCCGCGGGTGCGCTGGAGGTCGGTGTGATTGAGGACGGTGTAGTGAAGGCGGTCCGCGGCGAGGATGTTGGTCTTGAGCGGGCTGTTATAGGTGAGCCAGTTATCCGCGAGTTTCTTCGGGCAAAGGACGAGCACGGATTTGTTCCGCAGCTCGTAGTATTTGATGACGGCGAGGGCGGTGAAGGTTTTGCCGAGGCCCACGCTGTCGGCGAGGATGCAGCCGTTGTAGGTTTCCAGCTTGTTGATGATGCCGACGGCGGCATCGCGCTGGAAGTTGAAGAGCTTTTTCCAGACCACCGATTCCTGATAGCCGGTGCGGTCGTTGGGCAACACGTCTTCTGTGATGTCTTCGAGAAACTCGGAGAAGATATTATAGAGCATCACGAAGTAGATGCGTTCCGGCGAGTTCTCGGAGTAAATGTTGGAAATGTGCTCGCAGACTTGGCGGGTGACGTCCTCGAGTTTTTCCCGGTCGCTCCAGATTTGCTCGAACAAGCGCAAATAGCCGTCGGTCATGGCGGCCCCGGAGAACTTGTTGACGATGTTGGAAAGCGCGCTGCCTTGCTGATAGCCGAGATCGACTGCGGTGAATCCCTGGAGCGGGAAATAGACATCGGCCTCGCGGTCGGTCGGCTGGATGCAGGCCATTTGCTGCATCAGGGACTTGGTGGCGTTCGAGCGGAAGGTGACTTTCCGCCGGATCCACTCGGCGCATTCCCGGGCGATGGCACGCTGGGTGAGTTTGTTGCGGAGCTGGATCTCGAACTCGGTGCCGTAGAGGCTGCGCTCGCGTTCGAGCTTGGGGATGAAGAACTCGCGCTTTTCCTTCGGCAACTTGTCGGTCGCATGGCCCTGCACGAAGGTGGGCGAGGTGAAGATGAATTCGACGGACTCCACCTGCTCCAGCTCCGCCTTGAGTGCCTCGTAGGCGTAGATGGAAAAGCACGAGGCGGCGATCTTGAGCTTCGCGCCGGGGGTGACGGTGCGTTTCAGATCGTCGCCGAGAAGGCTGGTGATGTTGTCGAGGAGGGTCAATGCGGTGGATGCGGGAATCGCTCCAACACGAAAATCCGACCGGCCACACCACTCGCCGGACACGCGGCCACGACAAAGGAATGATTCCAAAACAACGTCTTTTTCGCGGAAGGAGGCATAAAAATGCGTCCTTCCGGGTGGACGGGGAGTGATAAAGTCGCACACAGACGACCGCAACGGCCTTTGGCCGCCCCCCGTAGGAGACAGCTTGGACATGCGCCGCCGCCTCCCCGGCCTTTTGGGTCGGTTTGGCGGCAATGTTGCGGTCATTGCCGACCGCTGTGTGAGAGGTTTATCAGGCCCCATCCGCCAAGGCGGACGCC
>JBFZFJ010000258.1:0-13726 GCA_041306405.1 Verrucomicrobiales bacterium
CCCCTTGAAGGGCACCAAAGCCTTGATATTTCGGATTTTCACACCCGTTCAAGGCCATCCCGACAAGGGGATGTCACCTCAAAAACGACCAAAAATCGTCATGCGTTGACGACGAAGAACCTTTTTTCATACTGTAGTGGACCTGTCACGAAGGTGATGAAGCTGGCGCCATTTGCACGCCACCCTACATCCTTCGAATAAGAGAAATGGAGGACTGTAATCTCTTTTTTAGTAGCATCGCCACCCTTTAGGTATGCATGGACCCGAAACTTGGTATTGGTGGCAATGAAATCCTTTTGTGCGAATCCGTAAAGAAATCCGGCATAGGGATCTATGGCAGATTCATTCACGATAGGTTCAATAATTGCGACCAGGTCCGATTTTGCAACTAGCTGGTCATACGATACGATCGCCTTCCCACGTGCATATGCTGGCATCGTCAGTAGCAATAGAGCAAATGTGCTTATGAGGGCTGGGATTGTATTCATCTTTTTTATTGCAGAATTTTGTCATTCGATCCGTCGGAGGGTGGGCGATATCAGCCGGATTTGGCGAGAGGAATCTCGGTTGGGTTTCCCGAACAGCAGTCCAGCCAACGGATTGCGGCGATGATAGCCGATGCTTGATTTCCATGATGGCTGAACCGCAAATCGCGATTCGCGGACAGATTGGGTTAGCTGTTCGTTTTCCAAACCATCGGATACCATCACCGATGCTTGATCACTCATGTTGCGGAAATGACGCGGCCCACCGCCGATGCGGCGAGGTGGGTTTCGCAGGCTTCCTTTTGACCCGGAGATTTCTCCGGCGGGGTCCGGAATTCCATGGATGGAGTCCGGAATCCCATGTTTGGAGTCCAGAGCCTCATGTTTGGAGTCTGGAGCCTCAAGTTTGGAGTCCAGAGCCTCAAGCTTGGAGTCCGAAACCTCATGTTTGGAGTCCGAAACCTCATATTTGGAGTCCGGAACCCCAAGTTTGGGGTCCGGAACCTCAAACTTGGGGTGGAAGACCTCAAAAGTGCGTCACCATGACGCGGTTATGGGTTGTTTTCCGCATTCCAGCTCTCGAAAAGTTCCTCGGTAGAGTCAATAAATGGGTCAGTATCAAGGTTCACATCCACTGCGTTTTGCATTCCAAGATTTTCCGCTCGGCTTCACGGAATCAGCCGGTGGTCGAAGGAAAAAGCCTCCGGTTTGCCGAGGGTGATGGATTTGAAATCCGGGTGGGAGGTGTTGAGCAGGTAGTTTGCCTCGCCGGGGATGATGACGCTGGGGAGTTCGAGGATGGCGGAGCGGGCTGATTTTGCCCAGGCATCGCCGAGGCGTTTGATGGAGGGTGGCGGTGGTTCTTCCCGCCAATCGCCGGGAAGGCTGGCGAGTTGAATTTTTTCGATCAGGCGCTCGTCGAATTCGATGGGGATGAGGAGGTAGTTGAAGGGCATGGCCGGGTTGAGGTGGACCAGCGTTTCGAGCGCGGCGAGTGAGGCGGTGGCGCTGGTGTAAACGACGTGGGTTCCCGGCGAGTTCCAACGGCCGCCGGTGAGGGCCGCGCCTTCGCCGGTGAAGGCGGTGGCGGCGAATTTCTCCCGGACGATGCGATAGGCCCGCCTCATCACGAAAAGACTCCGTAGGCGATGCGGCCGAGGAGATCCTCGACCTCGCGGGCTCCTACTTCGGTGCCGGCATATTCCAAGGGCACCGCTCCTCCCAGACCATACTGGGACGCGGTCAGCCAGGAACGGGCGTTTTCTTCGGTTTCGAGAACTTCGATGGCTTTTCCCATCAGCCGGGCGAAACGCAGGACACGGTCGGACTCGGCGGGATCGAGCCGCCCGGTCGCCTTGCGGCGGTGAAGGGTGGCTTTCGAGATGCCGAGCATGGGAGCGAGTCGGTCCATGGGCAGGCCGAGACTGGCGCGGAGAATCTCCAGTTCCTCGATGACAAAGCCCGTCTTCAGCGCCTCGATGAGCATGGAAGCGGTGGGCGGTGAGGCTAAGGACTTTCCGGATGGGCCGTGGATGCAGGATTGCACCACCTTGCCGCTCGGTTTGACGGATGCCACCCGCTTGACTGGAGCTTTGAACCTGGGTTCTGGTGAGGTGGATTTCATATGAGACGATTGGTAGTCTCATTTTAAATCTCGGTCAAGGCGACATTCTCCAGTTATTGGCCGGCCCGTCGGCGGTTGAAGTCGAGATGGGTGAGGCGGAGGATGGAGTCGGCGAGGCAGGTGGAAACCGCTGCCACGGCTCAGCTCTCGATCCGGTGCGGGAAAAAGCGGCTGAGGTTGCCGGTGATCGGCGAGCGGTCGCCGCGCGCGGAGAGGCCGCGACACTCGTCGCCGATCATCCACAGGCCCCAGACGAAATGCTGCTGTCTGGCGGAAAACAGATTCGAGGCCTTCTGATAGACAATGGGTTCGCCGTGGTGGCCGGCGGCTCCGGTGGCGAGCGGATTCCCCCGGTCCATCAGGGAAACGCCCGCGCCTTCGCGGCCGAAGAACGGCTTTTCCACCCAGTGCGAGACGCCTTGGGAACAAAGCGCTTCCCGCGACAGATAGGCCGGCAGCAGCAGCGGGTGGCCGGGATTGAGCTCCCATAAAATCGGCAGCAGGCCTTTGTTCGACAGCATCATCTTCCACGCGGGCTCGATGAAACGGGACCGCTCCTGGCCGATCTCCGCGAAGAACGGCTCCTCGACCATCCACTCCCACGGATAGAGTTTGAAGAGCTTCTCGACGGGTTGCTCGTCGGGGCCGGTGAAATAGCCGCCTTCGGCAAACCCGATCTCCGACATGTCCATCAGCCCGACGGATTTCCCCGCCTGCTCGGCCGTCTCCGCGAGGTAGGCGATGGTCTGGCGGTCCTCGAGGTTCTCCCACGCGCAGGCGAAATGCACCTTCGCTTCCGGGATCGATTTCCAGCGCGCGACGAGCGCCTCGTGGATCGAATTGAGCTGGTCGCTTTCCGGGAAAACCGCTTCCAGCCACTGCCACTGGATGACCGCCGCTTCCAGCAGCGAGGTCGGCGTGTCGGCGTTGTATTCGAGGAGTTTCGGCTGGCCCGTGCCGTCCCAGGCGAGGTCGAAGCGGCCGTAGAGAGAGAAATCCGACGCCATCCACGAGGTCTGCACCAGCCCTGCAACCGCGTCCGGAATGGCGAGGCGATCCCACCAACCGCGCTTGACGATTTGCTCGCAGACTTCCAAGCAAAGCGCGTGCAACTCGCTGGCGGCGTCCTCCAGCGTTTCCGCCGCTTTCAAGGTGAGCACGAGATGCTCGTCCTCGGTCCAATACGACTCGCCGCCCGCGCCGTGCCAGATCAGGCCGGACTCTTCGACGCGCTCTTTCCAATCGGCGCGCGGGGCGTTTGTCTCAAGACGGATGCTGGATTTCATCGGTTGGAAATCAGCTCCCGAAGGATGAACGGCCGCTGGTGCGTGACGAGGACGAGCCGAAACCGCCGCGCACCGATTGGCCGGCCTTGATCGGGACTCCGGTGGCGCGGCTCTGCTCGACCATCCGCTGATAGCCGGGATTGGCGGCGGCGTAGCGGCTCACCGCGCCGCGCTGGTCTTCCACGCCGCGCTGCCAGTTTCCCACCTGCCCGCCGGCCTGGCGGAATCCATTGCCGGGCGAGAACATGCCGCGGTTGCCGGCTAGCAGCCAATACATCATCAACGCGTTGCCCATGCCGAAGCCGCCGCCGCCGTGGTGATGTTGTCCGCCCGACGGATTGGAAGCGGTTTTCTGCTCCTCCTCCAAGGCCGCCTCGACCCGCTTCAAGGCGTCCGGAGTCGGCCGGCTTGCGGTCACGTATTCCGGAACATTTTCGTCCTGCCAGGCACCGTTGATGAAATAGCGGCCGTCTTTGGCAAACCCGTAGGGATGCTCGTAGAAATTCTGCGCGCCCGCATGGTAGTAGCCGACGCGCGGGATGTGGAAATTGTGCGAGACCTCGCCGTTGACGAGCTTGGACTTTTCCGTGTCCAGCTTCTCGATCTGCGACTGCGTTTCGGCGACATCCGCATCCTCCTCGCTCATGACATGGCTCACCCCGCGGTCGCAACTGCTGAGAGTGCCCGCAAGGATACAGGCGGTGGACCAGCGGAGAATGCCGCCGGGGCGGAGAGTGGTGAGAAAACTGCGTTTTTTCATGGAAGAGGCCGCAGCCTAAGTCGCGCTCCCCGACGCGTCAACTTGATCGCCGTTCCAAAAACCGGCTTTGTTTCAAGTCAGCCGGAACCTCAGCCGGAACCTCAGCCGCATCCGCACCCGCTGCCACAGGAAGCCGCGCGCTTGGCGGCGAGCTTCTCTTCCAGCGCGATCGCCGTGGGGGTGATGGACAGTCCGCCGAGATTGGTGCAGCGGACTTCCCGCGGCATCTGCTTGGCGACCTGCTTCGCGGTTTCTATCACTTCGTCGAGAGGGATGACTTGGTCGTAACCGGCGAGCGCCATGTTCGCGCAGCAAAGGGCGTTGGCGGCGGCCATCACGTTCTTGCCGAGGCAGGGTGCCTCCACGCGGTTGGCGATCGGGTCGCAGATCAGGCCGATCATGCTTTGCATGGCCATCGAAGCGGCGGCGACCGATTGGGCAAGGGTTCCGCCGGCCAGAGTGACCAGCGCCGCGGCGGCCATGCTGGCGGCGGAGCCACCCTCGGCCTGACAGCCGCCCACCTCCGCGGCGAAGGTCCAGCGGGTGGCGATGAAAACGCCGATCAGTCCGCTGGCGAGCAGGGCCTTCGCCATCGCCTCCTCGTCGAGATTCATGCTTTCCGCCATCGCGATCACCGCGCCCGGCAAGGCCGCGCAGGCACCGGCCGTAGGCGCGGCGACGATCACGCCCATCGAGCTCTTCACCTCCATCAACGAGGTGACGTAAACAATGATCCGGTTGAGCGCGCCGCCGTCCAACAGGCTGCCGCTGCGCATCATTTCATCAAAACGGCCGCACTGGTGGCCGAGCACGCGGTCTTCGTAGTGCGTGCCGGCGATGCCTTCCGCGATGGAGGTCCGCACGATGCGCACGATCTCCACCATCTTCGCGATGACTTCCGCCTCGCTCAGGCCGCCGCGCGCCATTTCGTATTGCACCGCAAGCCGCCACAAGGGGGTGTCCCGCCCGGCGTCATGTTCCAGCATCTCCTCACAGGTTCCGAAGGGCACCTGGGTGTCCGTGCGGGACAGGACCGGCAGCACCGGGCCCAACCGCTTGACGCGTTCAATGCCGTTCAAACCGTCGATGATCCCGTCACTCACGAATTGCGGAGCCTTGACCTCGACCAAATGCCTGCCACCGGCGTCGTGAGCTATTACCTCGGCATCCGGGAGAGAAGCTTCCAATGCCGCGACCACCTCGTCCGCATTTCCCCGAACCCATAACAGCGTCTCGAAACAATCGCCGAACATCGAAACTCCGAAGCCATCGAGCTCGATGACTTCAATCATCCCGCCACCGGTCGAAATGGCATGGACGGTGTGGGTTTCCTTCGCGCTGTGAAGCGTCAGCCGATAGGTGTTAGGATGCGGATCGCCGGCATCCACCGTCTCGATGGCGATGCTCACGCCGGAATCGCGCAAGGCCTGCGGCGAGCCGGGCAGCCGCGGATCGGCCGCGTCCCAGCCCATCAAACCGCCGAAAAGCCCCATGTCCGAGCCCTGGGTGTCGTGTGTGGTGGGCAGTGAGCCGTTGCGGTCGAACTCCACCAGAACCTGCTTGAAACTCCCGTCCATCAGGTCTAGCGCCATTCGGCCGATCCGCAGCGCGGCGGCACAATGGGAACTCGATGGCCCGCGCATGACGGGGCCGATGACATCGTTGAATATGCTGACAAACATGGCTATGGCGGGAGTTTGTTTTGCAACGGAATCAGGCGACGAAATCGTAGTCGTAGGGCTTGCGCATCTCGCGAGCGATATAGGGATTCGCCTCCGCCGCGTGCTCGCCGGTGAAGACTTCCTTCTCCGGATCCCATTCCAAGCTTTTCCCGGTGCGCAGCGAGATCGCTCCCAGATGGCAGACCGAGGCCGAGCGGTGGCCGATTTCCACAGCGCAGATCGGGTCCTTGCGGGTGTTCATGCACTCGAAGAAGTTCCCCTTGTGATCGTTGCTGAAGTAGAAGTGCTCGGCATCATCGGCCAGAGGTTTGGAGAGCAGCTCGCGGTCGCTCGCCTTGAGTTCCTCGCGGCTCACCCAGATCCAGCCGTCGCTGCCCTCGAAGCGGATGCCGTTGCGCTGTCCGTCCTTGTTGACGGCGGCTCCGAACGGGCTGTCGTCCGGGGTGGAGCGGACGTTGAACACAATCCCGTTAGAATAGGTGAACTTCACTTCATAATCGCTGATAGTCGTGTAGCCGCCCGGAATCGGCGTGGTCAAGGCCTTGCTTTCGATCCGGGTGGGTGCCGGCAGGCCGATGGCCCAATAGCCGATGTCCATGTGGTGCGCGCCCCAGTCGGTCATGGTGCCGCCTGAATATTCATACCAGTAGCGGAACCAGACGTGACAACGTTCCGGCACGTAATCCACGGCTCCCGCCTGGCCCTGCCAGAAATCCCAGTCCAGCCCGGCCGGGACGGGAGCGCTGGCGAACGGGCCCTGCCGCAGGCCGGCGGGCAGCCAGACGGTGACCTCCTTGAGCTTGCCGATGCGGCCGTTGCGGACCAGTTCGCAGGCCATCCGGAAGCGTTGGCTGCTGCGCTGCTGGGTGCCGGTCTGCAGGACCACCTTGTTGTCGCGCACGGCTTTGACCACGTGGCGGCCCTCGTCGATGGTTAGAGTGAGCGGTTTCTCCGAGTAGATGTCCTTTTTGGCCTTGGCCGCGGCGATGTTGATCAGGCTGTGCCAGTGGTCCGGGGTGCCGTTGATGATGCAGTCGATGTCCTTGCGCTCCAGCAATTTGCGGAAGTCGCTGAAGGTGTCCGGCTTCTTGCCATCCTTGGTGAACCGCGCCACGGCACGGTCGGTGTGGCTTGTATCCACATCACACACCGCCACCACGTCGCCAAAGCGCATCGCGTCCCTGGCATCGCCGCTGCCCTGGCCTCCGCAACCGATCAGCGCGATGGTCGGACGGGCGTTGGGCGACAGGGTTTTGGCGGCAGGCTGCTCGGCACGGGCCAGTTCGCGTTCGACAAACCAGAGCGGCAGGCTCGTGGCGGCGGCGGTGGCGGAACATTTCCGGAGGAACGAGCGGCGGGAGATCTGGAAGATTTTTTCGTTAGCCATGGCGATTGGGAGTGAATGTGCATACGTCGCACGGCCCGGTGATCCATCATTTTTCTCGAAACTTCAAGCCTCCCCTGACCCGCCGCCGAAAAACACCTTGCGCAAGCCCTCGGCTGGCAAGTTGGATGGAAACCGCCAAGGCGCACGCCCCCGCCTCAGGCGCGGCCTCCCATTTCCACCCGCCATGAAACGGATTCCCACCCTCGCGCTCGGCATCGCCCTGCACGCATCCACCTGAGGGAAACCGCATCCCCGATAGAGGAATTCCCGATTGATGATTCCCCCTCTCGCATCCCACAGGGCAATCCCTGAGCCATGCCCCCATTCAGTCCAATCAGGGTTTCTCCGCCTTGAGCTTCGCAATCAGGAACCGGATCGGATCCGGATAAGGCACGCCGGTGGCACCGGGATACATCAGGTGGCATTCGACAGGAATCGTCTTGAGCTTCTCCTGAAGCTTGAGGCCGAAGTCGAGGTGTGGGTCGGATCCTTCTGGTTCTTCCCGATCTCCGGCACGACCGAGTAATAGAGGAACACCGGCGGCGAGGTATTCCTTCACACCGGTCACCTTGTTCTTATCGTTGTCTTTCCACCCTCCTCCATGAATGAAGAACACCAGCGGCGTGGGTTTCGAGGATTCCAACTACGGTTTCGAAATTCCGGTTATTACATTTCCCGCCCCGAGCCGAAACCGGCAGGGCGAGCCCTCTTCACTTCCCCCGCCGGAGGCTCTTCCTCTCCCCATTCAAAAATCGCCAATCACATTCGCCAATCACATTCGCCAATCACATTCGCCAATCCTCCGCCATCGCCTCCGCCCTCATGGTCCTGATGAGCGACCGCGCCCCGATCCAGCCCGTTGGACCCGTCGCCGCCAAACCCGCAACAACCGACAAGTGAAGCGGGCCGATTTCCTCCGTCTCCTGCTGCTCGCGCCACTCGGCGCGCGGCAGGTTTCGGCGGCGTCACCTTCCCCGGACCTCGCGCTCCAATTCCTCCTCCGCCACCAGTCGGACGACGGCGCGTGGCGCGCGGAAACCTACGGAGCCTTCCGCGATGGGCGGGCGCTCACTCCGCATGTCCTTCGCAGCCTCGCCCGCTTCGATGACCCCGCGCTCGCGACCGCGAAAAGGAAAGCCGTCTCCTGGCTCCTCGCCCGCGGCGGCGATGATCTGTTCGATGCATTTCCCGTCCACATCGCTTCCGCCGTGTTGGAATCCGCCGCCCGCATCGCCGCTCTGGCTCCGCTGCAACCGGTGGCGGTGAAACGACTGCTCAGCTTGCAGACTCCAAGCGGCGCTTGGAGCTACTCACCGGTTCCCGTCGCGGCGTCCGCATCCCCCGCTCCCATGCAGCAGACCAACCTCTCCGCCATCGCCATCGACGGACTCCGCGCCGCCGGTGGCCATCTTGACGCCATGGTCCGCGCCCTCCCCTTCGTCCGGAGCTGTCAGAATCACGGCACCGGAAATCCAGCCTTCGACGACGGCGGTTTCTTCCAAATGCCGCTCGATCCCACGCGCAACAAGGCAGGCCGCGCAGGCACCGACCAACAGGGCAAGCCCCGCTTCACCTCCTACGCCGCCGCCACCGCCGACGGCCTGCGCTGCCTCCTCTCCGCCGGGGCGCCTCCCTACTCCCCGGACGTCCTCGCCGCCCGCCATTGGCTCGACCGCTTCTCATGGAGCCAGGCAGCCCTGCCGGCGGACCTGGCTTACTACTGCGCACCTGGCATCTCCCTAGCCGCATCGCTGCCCGGCGGCTCCAGCCGCACCGTGAAATCCATGCGCCAGGAGCTATCCAAAGCGGCGCTCCCCGACGGCTCATGGAAAAACCCCGCCGCCGAGATGCGCGAGAACGACCCCATCGTCGCCACCGCCCTCGCCATCGAGGCAAGCCTCGGTTAGACTCGGTCCCGGCAGGGTCGTCCGTCCTACCAAACGTGTTTCAAGCAGGTCGAATTTGCATCCTGCGGAAACCCTCTCGCAACCGGTGGTGGGGCTCCACGTCAGTTCGGCCTATTCGATGGAGCTAGTGGCCATGGGCGTGATTAAAATGGCGACGATCTCAGTTCCCGCCACGACCGCTTTCCGGACCGCGCAGGCGCTCGACGGTGGAGCGGAGGATTTTCAGGTCCGCCTCCATGCGCCCTAGCAGGGGTTCCAGCTCATGATCGATCGAGTGGGCCTCCGGCAGCACTGAAAGTTCCTGCATCGTGGAGACGATAATGCCGATGAAGAGATTGAGGATCGTGAAGGTGGCGACGATGATGAAGGGGATGAAAAACGCCCAGGCCCAGGGATGGCTTTCCATCACCGGCCGCACGATGCCCATCGACCAACTCTCCAGGGTCATCACCTGGAACAAGGTGTAGAGGCTCTTGCCCAAGGATCCGAACCAATCCGGATAGTCTTCCCCGAACAAGCGCGTCGCCAGCACGCCAGCCGTGTAAAAGAAGATCGCCATCACCGCCACCACGCCCGCCAGGCCGGGAATGGAGTGGAGGAACGCGGCCACCACTTTGCGCAGTGCTGGAATCACGGTTAGCAAGCGCAGCACCCGCAGGACCCGCAACGATCGCAGGACCGCCCATGGCCCCGCGCCGGGCACCAGGGCGATGGCCACCACCAGCACGTCGAAAACATTCCAGCCGCTGCGCCAGAACAACCCGCGATAAGCGACGAGTTTGATGCTGATTTCAACCAGGAAGACCCCGAGGCAGATCTTGTCCAGCGTGACTAACAAGCCCCCCCACTTTGCCATGACGGCCGGCGAGGTTTCCAGGCCCAGGATGGCGGCATTGAGCAGGATGATCGCAACGAGCCAACCTTGCACCACGGCGGATTCGACCCAGCGCGCGAGCCTGACCCGCCGGCTTGAGACGCCGGCCCGGCGTGAGAGTTCGAGAAGTTCTTTTTCGCCCATGTTTTCAGGAATGATGTGGCGACGGATATCGCGCTTCAACAGGTGGGGATTTCACAATTTCAGGAAATTCTCCAACAGCCGCTTGCCGTCCTGCGTGAGGATCGACTCGGGGTGGAACTGGACGCCGTGGACGGGATGTTCCTTGTGCATCAGCCCCATGATCTCCCCTTCTTCGGTCCACGCGGTGATCTCGAGGCAGTCTGGCAGGGTCTCGCGTTTCACGATGAGCGAGTGATAGCGGGTGGCATCGAACGGGCTCGGCATGCCGCCGAAAACACTCTTGCCGGAGTGATGGATCGGCGAGGTCTTGCCGTGCATCAGGCGGTCGGCGCGGACGACATCGCCGCCGTAAACCTGGCCGATCGACTGGTGGCCGAGGCAGACGCCGAGGATCGGAATCGTCGCGCCTAACTCTTTGATCAGCTCGCAGGAAATCCCGGCCTCGGTCGGCGTGCAGGGTCCGGGCGAAATGCAGATTCGCTCGGGCTTGAGCGCCTTCACGTCCTCGACCGTGAGCACGTCGTTGCGGAAGATCTTCATCTCCGCGCCAAGCTCGCCGAAGTATTGGACGAGGTTGTAGGTGAAGGAATCGTAGTTATCGAGAATGAGGAGCATCGGAGCGGATCGTTAGTTTTCAGGCACCCATCGTCTTGGCGAGGGCGATGGCGCGGAGCATGCCCTTCGCCTTGTTGACGGTTTCCTCGTATTCGTAGGTCGGGTTCGAGTCGGCGACCACTCCCGCGCCGGCCTGGACGTAGGCCTTGCCGCCTTTGAGCAGGCAGGTGCGCAGCGTGATGCAGGAATCGTGCGAGCCGTCGAAGCCGAAATAACCGACGGCACCGGCGTAGGCGCAGCGCTTGTTTTTCTCCAGCGAATTGATGATCTGCATCGCCCGGATCTTCGGTGCGCCGCTGACGGTGCCCGCCGGGAAAGTCGCGCGCAGCACGTCGTAGGCGCTGTGCGACGGATCGAGCTCGCCGGAGACGTTCGAGACGATGTGCATGACGTGGCTGTAGCGCTCGACGATCATGAAATCATCCACGCTGACCTTGCCGTGTTTGGCGATGCGGCCCACGTCGTTTCTAGCGAGATCGACCAACATCAGGTGCTCGGCGCGCTCCTTGGGGTCTGCCAGAAGCTCGGCGGCGAGCGCGTCGTCCTCCTCCGGCGTCTTCCCCCTCCAGCGGGTGCCGGCGATGGGACGGATGTCGATGCGGCCCTGGATCGAGCGCACGTGGACTTCCGGCGAACTGCCGACCAACGCGAAATCCCCCAGTTCCAGGATGAACATGTAAGGCGACGGATTCACCAGTCGCAGCGCTCGATAGAGATCCACCGCCGGGCGGTCGAAGTCGGTTTCGAAGCGCTGGCTGGGCACGAATTGGAAAATATCGCCGGCGGCGATGAACTCCTTGCCCTCGCGGACCATGGTTTCGAATTCCTCCTGCGTCGTGTTGCTGCGGGCCTCGACCGGCTCGACCTGACCCAAGCCGTTGAGCGCCTCGACATGCAGCGGGCGGTTTAAAATTTCCACCATTGCGGCGATCCGGCCGCGGGCGGCGTCGTAAGCCTCCTTGGGCGTGGCGAATTCATCGATGAACGCGTTTGCGATAACTTGGAGACGTCGCAGCCGGTGATCGAAGACCAGCAAGGTGTCCGCCAGCATGAACATCGCGTCGGGAATCCCGAGCACGTCCGGCGGCGGCGGGCCGAGCGTCGGCTCGAACTGACGCACCGCGTCGTAGGAAAGATAGCCGACCATGCCGCCGGAAAACTGCGGCAGCGCGCCGTGGGTGACCGGTTGGTAAGGCGCCATTTCCCGCTCCAGCGCTGCCAAAACGTCGTCCTCGGCGGTGTAAGTCCGGATTTTCGAGCCTTCGCGAATGGTGATTTCCTTCTCCCTAGCCTCGAAAACCAGCCGCGGACCACTGCCAACGATCGACCATCGGCCGCCTTTCTCGGTGCTCTCCGCACTCTCCAGGAGAAACGAATGCTTGTTATCCCGCAACTTGAGGTAGGCGGACAACGGGGTCTCGAAGTCGGCGGCGAGCTGGGTGTAAACGGGCACGACATTGCCCCGCTTCGCCAGCTCGGCGAAGGCTTCCAACGATGGCTCGACCGGAATGGAACTCACAAGGCGGCGAAGCATGGCGTGGAAATTCCGCAGGGCAAGCCCGGAGGAAAATGAGTTGGTCGCGCCCGGTTTCACGCTTATATCCCCGCCAGATGAGCGAAGCCGCGAACAAAACGAAAAAGCCCCGGGTCAACGTGCGACGCCCGGATGTGATGGAACGCGTATCCGCCGAGGTGGCCGTCCATTTCCACTCCTCCATCGTGGAAAAACTCCGCGACCGCGGCGGGAAGATCACCGTCGGCAACACCACGGTGCTCCTCGCCGAGCAGTTCGGCTTCTGTTACGGCGTCGAGCGGGCGATCGACCTGGCCTACGCGTCGCGCAAGGTTTTCCCGGAAAACCGGATTTTCCTGATCGGCGAAATCATCCACAACCCGGACGTCAACCGCCACCTCCGCGAGATGGACATCGTCTCGCTGCCGTGGCAGGAAATGGACGCCAGCTACGACGACCTGACAGAGGACGACGTGGTGATCGTCCCGGCCTTCGGCGCGCCCACCATCTTCATGGACAAAGTCGAGGAGCGCGGCTGTTACGTGGTCGACACGACCTGCGGCGACGTGATGAAAGTCTGGCGGCGGGTGCGCGGCTACGCCAAGGACGGCTTCACCTCGATCATTCACGGCAAGTCCAACCACGAGGAAACCCGCGCCACCGCCTCGCGCGCGCTCGGCGAAAACGGCGAGGGAAACTACCTCGTCGTCCTGACCCTGGCCGATGTCGATTACGTCTGCGATTTCATCCGCGGAGGCGGCGACAAGGCGGCGTTCATGGCGCGTTTCCAAGGCGAACATTCCGCGGGATTCGATCCGGAAATCCACCTGCGGCAGATCGGCGTGGCCAACCAGACGACCATGCTCAAGAGCGAGACCGAAGAGATCCAGCGCCGGCTCCGCAAGGCCGTCATCGACCGCGATGGCAACGACACCGCATTCCAGATGTTCGACACCATCTGCGGCGCGACCCAGGAACGGCAGGACGCGCTTTTCGAAATGCTCCGCAAGCCGATGGACCTGCTGCTCGTCGTCGGCGGCTATAACAGCTCGAACACCGCCCACCTCGTCGAGATCGCCGAGCCGGAGCTGCCGACGTTCTTCATCCGCGGCGCGTCGTGCATCAAGTCGCTGGAGGAAATCGTCCACTACGACCTGCACCACCGCGAGGAGCGGACCTCCGACTACTCGCGGTTGTTCTCCGAGGACCGCCCGGTCACCGTGGGAATCACCGCCGGCGCGTCATGCCCGAACAACCTGATCGAGGAGACGCTGGTCAAAATCTTCGAGCTCCGCGGCGTCAGCCGCGAGGTGCTGACCGAGGCGTGACGGATTTCGGCGCTTATGGCCGGTTTTGGGACCAGTTGGCCGGAATTGGGACCCACTAAAGCTTTCGTTATCCTGAATTTCAGGCAAATTGATTTCGTTCTGAGGCGCTTCGGCCCCGAGG
>JBFZFJ010000259.1:0-4120 GCA_041306405.1 Verrucomicrobiales bacterium
GCGACCGTCGCTAACTGGCCCCGAGGCCGTGACGCAAGGAAAAGCCAATGAAGAAGCTCCGCGCGGCGCATCGGCATCGACGCTCACAGAGCGCCGCTACAAGCGTTGCATTCGCAAAATGTAGCGGCGCGTCTGCGACCGTCGCTAACTGGCCCCGAGGCCGTGACGCAAGGAAAAGCCAATGAAGAAGCTCCGCGCGGCGCATCGGCATCGACGCTCACAGAGCGCCGCTACACTTCTCACGTCCACGAATCCGGCTGAATGGCACCGGCATGCGGCCAATCCTCTGCTTTCTCCACCAGCCCCGCCCGCACCGGATTCTCCCGGACATACTTCCATTTCTCTGCATGCGATTCCCCAGATCGAATCAAGTGATCGAAAAATCCCTTCTGCCAGTGCGGGGCTTCGATGCCATGTTCGCGCCAGTGTTTGGACATCGTGTTTTTCAGCGATTTCATCCACATCGATAAACCCACCGCCCCAGGCGGAATGCAGACGAAGAGGTGCAGATGATCTGGCATCAGGACATAACGCCCGACCAGCACACCGCGTCCCCGAGCGAGAGAGCAGAAGCGTCGGAATACTTCATGCGCATCATCATTGGCCAGCAGATGTCTCCGCTTTTCCGTGCAGGCCGTGATGAAATAGACCGGAGCCTCGGTGAAAATAATGTCCAGACGGGAGAGGCGGTTCATCGAACATTCCCATAACAAACGGCCAAGTCCGCCGCAAGACATCTGTAGCGTCGGTCGCTAACTGGCCCCGAGGCCGGGAAGCAAAGAAAAGCCAATGAAGAAGCTTCGCGCAGCGCATCGGCATCGACGCTCACAGAGCGCCGCTACAGGCGATGCATTCGCAGAATGTCGCGTCGGTCTGCGACCGTCGCTAACCGGCCCTGAGGCCGGGACGCCAAAGGAGAGCCGATGAAAAAGCTTCGCGCGGCGCATCGGCATCGACGCTCACAGAGCGCCGCTAAAGGGCACCGCTTTCGCCCGGCCCGGAAGCATCCCCCCGAACTGGGAAGATGCGGGATTTGCGGAATTTTTGCAAACAATTGGGATTCCCCGGCGCTGCCGGGATCGTAGCATCCGGCGGCAGGAAACGATCCGTTCTCTTGGCCGGCTCACCATCACGCCCCTTCATCGCATGCATTCCTCTTCCGTAACCACCGACGATCTGGACATCGCCAACCTCGGCCCGCGAAAGTTCTCCTCTCCCGGATGGCAGCGGGATTTCGCCGCGGAAGGCACCGGTTGGCATGCCGACGGCGACCGCGTTTTGCTCAACGACCACATGGACGCCATCAGGGAGGCCATGAAAAGCGGCGTCGAGCCGCCGTCGATCGAGCTGGCCGGCCCACGGGGCGACATCTATTTCAATCCTGCGGACACCTGCTGCGCCATCGTGACCTGCGGCGGCCTCTGCCCGGGCATCAACGACGTGATCCGCGCCATCGTCATGCAGGCGCACTATGTTTACGGCGTGCGGCGGATTCTCGGCATCCAGTACGGCTACGAGGGACTCGACCCCGCGTTCGGTCACAAGCCGGTCGAACTCACCCCGGCCAATGTCGATAACATCACCTCGTTCGGCGGGTCGATGCTCGGCACGTCCCGCGGCAAGCGGCAGACCAAGGTCATGGCCAACCGGCTCGAAGCGCTGGGAGTGAACATCCTCTTCGTCATCGGCGGTGACGGTTCGCAGCGCGGGGCCAAGGACATCCATGAGGAAATGCGGCAGCGGGGGAGCCAGATCGCCATCGTCGGGGTGCCCAAGACGATCGACAACGACCTGATGTTCATGGACCGCAGTTTCGGCTATCAGACCGCGTTCGCCGCGGCCTTCCACGCCGTGACGGCCGCCCACACCGAGGCGAGGGGATCGCGCAACGGAGTGGGGCTGGTCAAGCTGATGGGCCGGGACTCCGGCTTCATCGCGTGCTCGGCCGCGCTGGCGACGGGTGAGGCGAACGCGGTGCTCATCCCCGAGGTGCCTTTCAAACTGGAGGGTCCTAACGGGCTGTTGGATGTGATCGAGCAGCGTGTCGCCACCCGCGGCCACGCCGTGATCATCACCGCGGAAGGTGCCGGACAGGACCTGATTTCCCAGGCGGAACACGCCACCGACGCCTCCGGAAACGAACTTAACGCCGACATCGGGAGTTTTCTCAAGGACCGGATCAACCGTCATTTCAAGGAGAAGAACATCGAGCTCAATCTCAAATACATCGATCCGAGCTACATCATCCGCAGTGTTCCGGCCGCGCCCGAGGACCGGGTTTTCTGCCTGAACCTGGGCCGCCACGCCGTCCACGCCGGGATGGCGGGCAAGACCGGCATGGTCGTCGCCCGCTGGCACCAGCGCTTCGTCCATCTGCCGATGAGCCTCGTCACCCGCGGCCGCCGCAAGGTGGATCCTAACGGCGACCTCTGGCGCTCGGTGGTGGAACTCACCGGCCAGCCCGCGAAGATGGGAGTCTGATTTCCCGCCGCAATGCTCGCGGCCTCAGTGCTTTTGAATCTTTACATCGCCACGCGCCCCGTGGAAACATAGCCTGCGCTGCTGGGAGATTTTTCCCGCAGCCATCAACCCCCATACCGCCATGATCAAGCCCAAGCTCATCAAACGATTCCTCGTCGAACCCGGCACCGAAGTGAACCTGAAAGATTACGTCACCGACTGGACGGAAACCGACGAGGCGAAGGAACTCGGCACCGACGTGATCAAGGAGCGCGCCGCGCAGATCCTCGAGGAAAACCGCGGGCATCTCGACTCCGCCCAGGAGCTGCTCTACGCCAGCGACACCCACTCGGTGCTGCTCATTTTCCAGGCGATGGACGCCGCGGGCAAGGACGGCACCATCCGCCACGTCATGTCCGGGGTGAATCCGCAGGGCTGCCAGGTCTTCAGTTTCAAGAAGCCGTCCGCCGAGGAGCTGGATCACAATTTCCTCTGGCGCTACATGAAGGCGCTGCCCGAGCGCGGCCGCATCGGGATCTTCAATCGTTCGTATTACGAGGACGTGCTCGTCGTCAAAGTCCATCCGGAATGGCTCGGACCGGGCCAGCCCGCGGACCCGGACAGCAGGTTCTGGGAGAAGCGCTACGAGGACATCAACAACTTCGAGAAACACCTGTCGCGCAACGGCACGCTGGTGCTCAAGTTCTTCCTCCACGTCTCCAAGGACGAGCAGAAGCGGCGTTTCCTCGCACGCCTGACCAACACGGAAAAGCACTGGAAATTCTCGGAGGCGGACCTGGAGGAGCGCGAGCACTGGAAGAGCTATCAGAAGGCGTTCGCGGACGCGCTTTCCGCCACCAGCACCAAGCGCGCGCCCTGGTATGTCATCCCGGCGGACCGCAAATACGTCGCCCGCGCCTTGGTGGCGGACATCATTGCCACCGCCATTCAGGATCTCAAACTGGAGTTCCCCAAGGTGTCGCCGGAAAAAATGGCCCTGCTCGATGCCGCGCGGGAAAAGCTCGAGGGCAAGGATAAGGATCAGAAAGCGCAATCGTGACGGATTCGCCATCATCGGCCGCCTCGCGGACATGGATGTCCGCTCTGGCGCGCCACGTTCCCGCCATCGGCTGGCTGCGCGGCTACCAGTTCGCTTGGTTGCGAGGCGACGTCGTCGCCGGGGTCACGCTGTGCGCCTATCTGATGCCGGCGGGAATCGGCGACGCCTCGCTCGCCGGCCTGCCGCCCGAGGCCGGTCTCTATGCGTGCATGTTCTCGGGCCTGGTATTCTGGCTGTTCACCAGCTCGCGGCAGACTTCGGTCACGGTCACCTCGGCCATTTCGCTGCTGGTCGGTTCCTCGTTAGGAGCCATCACCGGTGGCGATCCGGCGCGTTTCGCCGTGCTCGCGGCGGGCACAGCGGTGTTGGTGGCCGTCTTGGCCTTGCTCGCCCGGTTGGTCCGCGCGGGCGGCATCGTGAACTTCATTTCCGAGACCGCGCTGCTCGGGTTCAAGACCGGCGTCGCGCTCTATCTGGCCAGCACCCAGCTGCCGAAACTTTGCGGTTTCAAAGGCTCCCACGGCGATTTCTGGGAGCGCTCCGGCCATTTCATCCGCCACGCGCGCGACACCAATCTTGCGTCGCTCGCGGTGGGTGGTG
>JBFZFJ010000260.1:0-9769 GCA_041306405.1 Verrucomicrobiales bacterium
CCAGCCGTCACCATGGCTCGCGCCGCTGAGCTTGCCGGTAGCTATTTGACATGTCCCTATCGGTGACACTATGGCCAACCACCGCAAACTCCCGCTAGACATCGACCTCGCCGAACGCGCATCGTTTTTCGGCGTATGCGAACGCACGGTTAGACGCTGGCATAATGCCGGGGCGGACCTATCCGATCCGTGCTCGGTAGCGTTGCACCTCGCCAGCCAAAAGACCCCGGCGCCCGCAGCTGTTCAGGCTGTTAAAAACATCCTCAAAAACGAACTCGAATCACTTACCTAACCTCATGCCATTACCATCGCCACAAGAATTCCTCGCCAAGCTCGAAGCGGACCCAAAAGCCGCCGCTGCCTTCGACGCTGCCACCCGCCGCGATAGTCCGGGCATGACCCGCCGCGAGGCCGTGGAGGCCTGCCACCGGCTAGCTACTGCCACATTGGCAGAGATCGAGCTTAACAAAAGCAAGCTCATCGCCGCCCGCGCGAAAATCGCCGCACTCGAAGCCGCTAGAAAATCTCAACCATCATCCATGAAAACTACACCATCGCCAGTAAAGGCACCCACCGCCACCGCCCCCGCCACCGTGACAGCCGCTGCATTCGCAAAGCCGCAGACGGCTATGCTCCGCAGCGAATGGCAGAATCTATCCGCCAAGGACAAGAGTCGATTCTTCGCTGAAGGCGGCAAGCTCGTCTAATCAAATCAAATCACCATCATGACTAATCCTGAAACTATCAAAACCATCCAGCGCGAACTCAACAAACTCACGCTTGAAATCGGAAACTTGCCCGCAGAGCTGAGGAGCATTTTTTGCGTTGCCCGCGATATCGCCCAGCTCCGGGAGCGGGAGCGGCATTTCCTCGTAGTTCGCGCCCAGCTTCAGCCTCGCGACCCCCTCAACGGTGGCACCGATGTCGCGTCCATCGCTGAGAGCCGATCAGCGCAATGCTCAGACCTAGCTCGGTTGGAGGTGTTCCACGCCGCTCTGGATGCCTCCACGGAACTTGACGAGGCCAGGAAGATCTTGGTTCCCTTGCTCGCCCGGCATGCGGTTCTCATCGGCCAACTCCAAACCGCAGAATCCGACAAATTCCAAGCGGAACACGTCGCCCGCGAAGCTATCGAGGCCGCGACCGCTGCCGCCATCGCTGCCGTTGAAAAGAGTCCCGCTGTCATCAAGGCGCGGGACTTGCTCGAATTGGCGAGCATCTAAAAACCATTTCGGGAAAATGCTCAATCGACCCGGCCCCGTCTCCCATGGTAGGAGGCGGGGTTTCCTCTTCCGCTTGCCTCGGACCGCCACGACCGTTCATCCGAAGCGGCACCCGTCGCCAGCCATCAAAGCGACCATCGAGTGATGGAAGCACACCGCCCTTGGGAAACCGGGGGCGGTTTTTTGTTGCCAGCGACGGCGAGGCCGTCTAGGGATTCGTCCGTCGGCGCGGAAACGCCGATCTGCAATCTCAGTCTCGGACCACGAATCCGGGCGCAGCAACAACAGAGAACCAAGTCCCGTCCTTAGGATACCCCGGCGCGTCGTAGCACAGGGGGAAAGTGTTTCCGCACTTCCTGAGGGCGGGACTTTTTCTTGAAAACATAAATATGAGAACCACGATTGAAGAATCCAATACAGCATCCATCGCCCGCCTTGCGCGGCAGTTGAACAAAGACCCGGAGACTTTCGCCGCCGCGATCCTCCGCTCCGTAATCGAAGCCATTGACGACGCGATCGGCAACGGTTGCCACCTCGACTTGGACATGATGTATTTCGGGGCGTGCAGTGCGCGTTTCAAAATCCACCACGAATGCACGATCACCGGCATCATCGAGGCCATGACGCCGGATGAATTGGCCGCCGCCATGGAGGACGCCATCGAGGGCGACGAATCGGTTCAGGAGCTGCTCCACGACCGATATCTGCGAAATGTGAACATGGAAAATTTACAGTAATCGCTGCCACCACCCCCGGCCCCGCTTGGAAACAGGCGGGGCTTTTTCGTGCCGTGGCGATAGGGGGCACCCCGGCACCGGCCGGAATGCCCCGCGCCTGCAATCCACGGCGCGACCGATCAAAGCCACGGACGGCGGGAATGTCTAGCAGGGAATCGTTACTGCAACCGGATTGCGGTAACAGAGTTATTTCAAAACCCTAGCAGAATGCATCCTTCCGTGCATACCCTACCCCCAAAAAGTATGCATTTTGACCCGTTTTCGGCCATTTTCCAACAGATTTATTCTCTGTAACCCACTCAAAAACAAAGCACAGCAAAGAAATGCAAAACCTCCTTTTGCGATTATGAGTCCCCTGCTCTAACCGCTGAGCTACAGGCCCTGTATAGGATTGCGGCGATTCACCTTGCCAAATGCATACCTAAAATGCATACCGGCCGTGCAACAAGCATCCACGCCATGCAACAATCCGCGCAATTCAGTAAGTCTAAGGTTCAATGTCTCGTTCGCCATCGGGGTGGCAATTACTACGCCTCCGCCAAGGTGGTAGGCAAGGTGATTCGCCGCAGTCTCGACACCGAGGACTACAACACCGCCAAAAACCGCCTTCCCGCCGTCCTTGCCGAGATCCGGGGCGCTCGGAATGCCACCGCAGCCGGGACGCTCGGACAAGCGATCCATGACGAGGCCCACCGCGAAGATCCGGCGATCAAGGAAACGACCCGCCACTACTACAGGCAGATTGCCATTTCGCTGGCCAAGACCGCCGCCAAGCTCCCGGTGGACCCGATGGGCTTGTCGATCAGCCGGTTGACGCTGGCGGAGCTGAGGGTGCTCATGGACAAATACGCGGCGACCGCAGCGGCGACCCGCTACAACGGCGCTCTGGCCTTGTTGCGGCGGACCTACGCCCGCGCCATGGAATCCGGCCACGTCGGCGGCAACCTCCCCGTCGCGCTCAAACGCATCCGCCCGAAAAAGCTGAAGATGGATCTGCCGACCGCCGCCACCTTCGCCGTCGTCGTCGCCGACATCAACAGCCAGAAAAAAACCCACTCGAAAGCCACGGCCATGGCGGTGGAGCTTCTCGCCTATACCGGCCTGCGGATTTCCGAGGCCCAGTCTCTCCGCTGGCGGGACATCAAGACCGACCGCCTTGTCGTGCGGACGGCGAAGAATGACGACATGAGGCAAGTCCCGCTCATCCCCGCCGCTCTCGACTTGCTGGCCCGTCTCAGAGCGTCCGTGCTGCCGACTGAGGACGACGATCCGGTCTTGCCGGTGAAGTCCCCCCGGATCGCGCTGGAGAACTCATGCGAGCGCCTGGAGATCGATCACCTCCGCGTGCATGACCTCCGCCACATCTTCGCCACCCGCTGCATCGAAGGCGGCGTCGATTTGCCGACCTTGGCGTCGTGGCTGGGACACAAGGACGGCGGCGTCCTATGCGCCCAGGTCTATGGCCATCTCTGCATCAAACATTCCACGGCGATGGCAGGGAGGGTGAAAGCATGAAAATTTACCCGAAGATTGACGTCGACCTGCTCGAAGAGCTCGATTGCGAGTGGTCCACTCCCGCCAAGGTGATGGGCAAGCATACCCCCCACATTTACGATGCCGTCGCCGCCATGCGTGCGGCGCTGGAATTTGGGGAGGGTGAAGGCGATGCATGGCGGCGGCTTCGCACTTGCATGGACCATGCCGCCACCGATGGCGAATGGGCCGCGCTAGACGACTTCGCCGCCGCTTGGAAAAAGCCGGGATTGCAAATATCATGCGTCAGGTTTGGTGGCCGTGTGGGGGTTTCCGGGTCATGGAAAAGCGAACCCATCCGCCGCCGCGCCTGCGAAGTAATCGAAGCAATCCGCGAGCTGCAAAGCACGCTTGGATGTCGTGGGCGTGCCCCCACAAGAGAGGAAATCCGGCGCAAGGTGGGATGCCCCATGACCAGTCTGACTCCGATTCTGAAAAAGCTGGGGATTCTGAAAAGCATCCCCTTGCGGTAACGTTAGAACATCGAAACGGGGTTTCGATTGGATTCCGCACAGCGGGACACGGGGCGCTTTCATGCGCTCATGTCTGCAACAGCACACGCTAAAAAGCCGGGCGAACGGGTAGCTTACTCATTCGCGGAATTCGCTGAAAAGGTAGGAAAGGAACGGACTTGGGTTTACCGCCAAGTCCAGAAAGGCCGCATCCGCGCCATCACCGGATTCGGCGCGGCCATGATCGCCGCCAGCGAGGTGGAGCGGATCTTCGGAGTGGAGGTGAAGCCATGAGCGCGATCATCACCGCCGACGACCTCAGTGAGCTGGAATTGTCGGATCTTCCAAGCCTCGCAGGAACAATTCAGTGGGAATTTGAGAAATCCGAAAAGGCGTTTGAAACTGCTCTCCACCACGGAATTGCCTGCGGCCATGCACTCATCGCAGCAAAAGCGAAAGTGCCACACGGATCATGGATGTCATGGGTTGAGGGTAATACCACGATTTCCCACTCCACGGTGAACATGTTCATGTCGCTGGCTTCAAATTCCCAACGCGTTGAGAATTTAGAAACCATTAGGGAGGCACTGAAGCTTTTGGCAGAGGACAGGCGGGAGGCGCGGCGGATAGTTTCCGAAACATATGTCCCGTATGAAGGCGAGGAGTCGATCGTGCGGGTCAAAGTTGAAACCCCCGAGCCCCAAGAGTCGATCGTGCGGGTCAAAGTTGAAACCACCGATTTCACCGAACCCCGGCCATCACCGGCTTCATCCGTCATCATGGATGCTGAGATAGTGGAACCATCGGCCCAGGACATCGAAACGGAACCGATAGACGAGGAACCCGAGGAGGCACCGGAGCCCGCACCACAAAAGCCACCGGCAGATAGTATCCCAAAATGGATACCCGACGACGCTGACCGTCTTTGGACGCTCGCTCACATCCACCTGCAAAAAATCCTCCCTTCCGACAAGAGCCGTGAGCGGGTGCTCAATGAGGTCGTCGCCTATTGTCACGGGCGACTCGACCAGAAGCGCGATGCGCTGGCGGCAATCATTGGAACTCTGCCACGCCTAACTCAATCAGAGATCAAGTCACTGATCGAAACCCTTAACACCCGCTGGACATGAAACCCACCGAACTCATCACCATCCTCATCATCGCAATCCTCGTTTCCGAAATCCTAACCGTAATCACCCAATGAAACCCACCGAACCCATCACCATCGACCTGGAGGCAGAGTTTTCAACCCGCCGCCCGGTGACTATCAATGAGCACGCGCTGTTCCTCGACAGCCTGCTAACCGAGGCCGATCACGACGAGATCGACGAGTTCGTTGGTGAATTCTCCCCATCACAAACCAAATCAGGCAAGGAAATCAGTAGGTTGCTCAACCTGCTCGACAACCTGCCAAGGGGGAAGGATTCCCAATGAGGATCCGCGAATTTATCAAACCCATTGGACCGTTCCCTGCATGTCCATTGAACGGGATTCACCAATGGCTTCCCAAGGCCGCTGGCCATTGCCGGAGATCTGGATTGACCGCTTCCGAGGCGGAGCAAGTCATCAATGCTCACGATGGGACACTGCGCCGCCGGTTGGATAGGAAGCAAGTCGCCAAGGCCGTTGCGTTTGTCTATAACTCGACGCGGGATCCCTCGGCGAAATACGATCGCCAGCCCGCGCTTCCTGAGTGGAATTCAACCGAGACGGCGCGGATCCACAAGGACCTCGGCACGACGGCACAGGACCTCTCTGACGCGTCGCCGCAGCAATACCTGGACCTTCACCCCAGCGAGATTCTGAAGCTGCTCTTCCCCGACCCTAGCGGCCTGCTTTGCGTCGGCTTCGACAAGGCGACGTTCGCGACCGCGCCATTGACTGAGTTTGAGGATCTGGAAAAATGCCAGTTCATCGAGCCTCACTACAAGACCTCGGTCTATGGCGAGAAAAAGGACGGGTCCGGCAAGACGATGCACGCAACCGACAACACCGGCGCACCTCGCTGGATTGTTGCAGACTTCGATTCCCCACCGCCGGAACAGCACGCGAGTATCATCGCGCATCTCGACGGCTTCCGACCGCTGGCAATGGCGCTGTCAACCGGGGGCAAGGGACTTCACGCATGGTTTCCGTCCACCGCGTCACCCGATGACGACCGGCTGTTCTGGAGGCTTTGCATCGGACTGGGCGCGGACCCGCGCATTCAGAGCAACCGGTCCCAATTCGTGAGGATACCCAACGGCACCCGCGACACCGGCAAGCCGCAATCCCTCATCTACCTCAACCCTGAAAATCTACTACCATGAGCCAACTTGAAGAAGAAGAGTACCGCCTGAATAAGTTGGAACCATTCCAGAGGATGGCATCATCCACAAAAATCGACATGGCGAAATACAGCACCATGGACCCCAGCGAGGCGCGGTCGCTCCTCCCCAGGGAGATCTGGAAAGGTCTTTTGCGTGAGGGGATGATGGTGATCCTCGGCGGCGAATCGAAGGCGAAGAAGTCATGGCTTAGCTTATCCTTGGGTATGGCGATGGTCGCCAGTGACGAGTTCCTGGGGATTGGCATTTCCCAGCCGCTGGAGGGGGAAAGGCGCGTCCGTGTGCTGGACTTCGAACTCATGGAGGGAAACATCATGTCCCGCTTCGTAGCCATGTCAGAACGATTTGATGAAGACGAGGCACATCGCGCGATCTGGAATCAGGTGGATATTCACCATCACCGGACGATCGAATCCGCCGTGGACTGGATTGAACACGTTTCCATGCACTGCGAGGAAATGGACCGTGGCGACCTCCTGATTGTGGATTGTCTACAGGCTCTCGACCTCGGTGACCACAACGACCAAGGAATCATCCGCCGGGAGCTAAGTCGATTGCAGGCCGTTGCCACCCGAACCGGCGTGTGTGTGCTCATCGTTGACCATTTCAACAAGTCATCCGAAGCCAAGGGCAAGAACCGGATTTCAGGTTCAATCGCAAAAGCTGCAGCGGTTGACCTCATCATCCTCATCGAGGCCGATGGGAGTTTCATCAAACTCTCATTCGAGCATCGCATGGATCCACCCATCAACCCCATCACCTTGGCTTTCGACTCCCCCTCAGAAGGATTCCGCGTCGTCACCGAGGAAGAGAAGGCCGACCGCAAGGAAGCGACGGACAACAAGAAGCGCGAGGAACGAATCGCGCTCATGTTTCCCGACAGATCCGGGCGATACACGAAAGCGGAGATTGCCACGAACATTGCCCGATCACCCGACACCGCGGTGGTGTGGATAAAGGAGTTCGTGGAAGTCATCGAAACTCATACGCCGGGTGGGAAATTACCTAACCTCTATTCTCTTAAAAAAGATGCATAGGACGAATTCCGCCAGATCAAGGATGACTGCTGCCAGCCTACCGCCGACGATAGGCGGTGGTGGGTAGGTTGCTGGCATCAAGGTGGGGGGGTGGTGGTTTACAATAGAGGGGGCATTCCACCCCCCCACCTAAACCCCGCGATCACCAGAAGAAAAACTCCACACTTTCGCGCGTCGTGGACGTCGATCCAGTCGGCTGAGGTTTCGGCTTTGGTTTCGTTTTCATGCGACAATTAAAACACTTGTTTCAATCCGCCGCAAGTCAAATGAACAGCGTTCTAATGAACACCCCCCTTCCTCGCCGATTAGACATCCTCATGCTCAGCATGAGGACTGCGTATTTTGAGGATGGCAATGCCGTTGGAATTGATACCGATTCACCTGATAAGATCATGGCCCGATCTCAGTCCCTGCATGAACTCGACGGTGACGACTGGGACGCGGACCTCGGGCCCGAAGACGACGGCGAGACAATCGAAGCGGCGGGACTGAAGTCAATTCCTCGGCAGGCTCTACTTATACTCCTGAATTTCATTTTTCCAGCCCCCGGCGGAACTCGCCCGTTGCGCGTCGCACAACTCCGGCTTGTGACGTTAGCTCATTTGGCCGGGCTCGAAGGCATCGGCGACCGAACGCTGACCGATCTTGCAGCTGAGTTAGGCGCGACTCGCTCGCTCATGTCGCTGTATGCTTGCAGGATGGTTGACCAACTCGGACAGTCACAGGTTCGAGGTGGAAAGCGCCGCGAGGCACGCCAAGTTTATCGCAAGACAGCGACCGAAGCACATCGTCGCGCTGGCCACTGCATGACCGCCGACAAGGCCGCTGAGGCTGCTTTGTGATAGGGAACAGCGGGCGAGACATTTAAAGCCCGCACAGGGCATCCTCAGGGCAAACAGACCCCGCCGGGTAGGAGTCTCCTTAGCCCCTGAAAACGATCCCAGTTCCGCCGCCCCGCCCTCTTTCCGCGTGAGTCGCCCAAAATTCATCCTGCCACCGCCAACGGTTGACAATCTCTCCAAGCTCATGAGCACCCGCAAAAAACCACTGCCGGCAGTGAACGTTTCCAAGATCGCCCGCGACCACGGCGTCTCCCGCGAAACCATCCGAAAGCTCCGGACGAACGGAATCGAGCTTTCCGACGACAAAGCCGTCGTCGATGCACTCGCCTGCGGCCGCGCCGCGCCGGAAGATGGTAAGGACCGGACGCTGACCAGCATCAAGCGGCGCAAATTAGAACTCGAATGCGAGCGCATCGATGCCGCCATTCGTCGCGAGTCGGTGGGCTACATCAGGACGGAGCGCGCGAGCGAAATCATTAGTGCGTTTTGCTTTATCATAAAAGCCATGCTTAAAAGCATCGAAGGCAATTTGCCGGGAGTGTTGGAAGGCGCGACAACGGAGCAAATCCACAGGGCTTTAGGGGATGCACACCGCGACATGTTTGAAACCCTGAGTAACGGTGAGCTTTGCGAAAATCATCCCGAGATGAAAAGATGCATGGCCGAGATGGAACGCTTGGACCGCAAAAACCTTTGCCACGAATGCAGGCAACCCAAAGATGACGACCATGAAGATTGACCAAAAAACACAGGCCAAGATTGCCGAACTCCGCAGACTGGCAGCATTGCCACCACCGGAGCCATCGGACCGATTCACTCAGCGAATCATTAACGCATTTTTTCGGGGCCTGCGGCGCGATGCGGACCTAGAGCAAATCCGCAAGGACTTCGACGGAATCGAGCTGCCGAGCGCCTGCGATTGATGCGGGGGATTTGACAGGCGGCAGGTTTGTGAAAGCTCGCACCACCCTTCCGAAATGGCCCGCCCCCGAAAAACTGAGATCGACTTTTCCCACTACGCTCGGATGTATCACGTGACGGAAAGGACATGCCGGAATTGGCACGATCAAGAAGCGACTCTATCGGACCCGTGCTCGGTAGCGATGCACTTGGCCACCCAAAAATCACCGGCACCAGCCGCTGTTCAAGCTGTTAAAATCATCCTCAAGAAAGAACTCGAATCACTCACCTAACATCATGCCACTACCATCGCCACAAGAATTCCTCGCCAAGCTCGCAGCATCCCCCGCCGATGCTGCCGTTTTTGATAAACTCGCAGGCGGAAAAACGCGCCGCGAAGCAGTTGAAGCCACACTTGCGGCCGTCACTGCTACCATCACCGCCACCGCCGCACTGAAGGCACAGGTGGCCGCCAGCAAGGCCAAGCTCGCAGCCCTCGAAGCCGCTAGAAAATCTCAACCCGCATCATTCATGAAAACTACACCACCGCCAGTAAAGGCCCTACAAGCCACCACCTCCGCCGCTGCATTCGCAAAGCCGCAGATGACTATGCTCCGCAGCGAATGGCAGAATCTATCCGCCAAGGACAAGAGTCGATTCTTCGCTGAAGGCGGCAAGCTCGTCTAATCAAATCAAATCACCATCATGACTAATCCTG
>JBFZFJ010000261.1:0-4343 GCA_041306405.1 Verrucomicrobiales bacterium
TGTCTCGCTGTCCTGACGGCTGGCGCACGGTGGACGACAATGTCCGTCGCCAGTGCTTGTTGGCCGTCGAATTCGGCGCGGAATCGTGGACGGCATGGGAGGCGGCGCACTCGAATTCCGATCTGCCGCCGATTCTGCCCGGTGATGGATTCATGGGCCAGCCGGAGCATGAACCGCCGCAGCTTGTCGATGGCGTTCTCCACCAGGGTGCCAAGATGGTCCTCGGTGGTCCGTCCAAGGCGCGCAAGAGTTGGAGCCTCATTGACCTCATGCTCTCGGTTTCCACCGGCACGCCGTGGTGGGGATTTCCAACACGCCGTGGCAGGGCTCTCTATCTGAACTTTGAGCTCCCACCCTTCGCGCTGCAATACCGGATCACGCGGATTGCGGCAGCGAAGGAAATCTCCGACTTCACCGGCTTCGACATCTGGAACCTGCGCGGCCATGCCACCGACTTCTCCGCGCTCATCCCGAAGATCCTCGGCCGCATCCGCGACACCGGGTATTCGCTCATCTTGATCGACCCGATCTACAAGGGCCTTGGTTCACGCAATGAAAACGACGCCGGCGACATCGCCAGCCTGCTCAACGAAGTCGAGCAACTGGCATTGAAATCCGGAGCCGCGGCCGTCTTCGGTGCCCACTTCAGCAAGGGCAACCAGGCGGGCAAAGAATCGATCGATCGTATCGGCGGCTCGGGTGTGTTCGCCCGTGACCCGGACGTGATCCTGACGATGACACCCCACGAGGAAGACGACGCCCACGTCATCGACCTCACACTGCGTGCTCTGCCGCCCGTGAAGCCATTTGTCGTCCGCTGGTGCGAGTCGGTCTTCATCGCCGACCGCAACGCTGATCCTGCGGCACTCAAGGCTCCGCAGGGTAGCCCCAAGAATGAGAAATCAGAAAGGGCGAAGGCGACCTACAAGTCGGGTAGCGCGGCAGATCGATACGCCAGCGCCGTCGAGACCATGCCGCCGCTTGCCAATGGCAAGATCGCCCAGGAATCCGACGTGCTGGCGTATGTCTCAGACCGGATTGCCGAGGTTGATGGCGACTGCACGCTCAAGGAGGCCCAGCGCGTCTTCTACTGTCTCGTCAACATGAAGAAGGGCTCACCCTTTGTTTTCGACAAAGCAACCCGCCTGTGGAGGGGGAGTCGTCATGGAATTTGAACCCGCCATTTCAACAGGGTTTGAACCTCGGGTTCAAATTGGTTTGAACCCATTTGAACCCGTTCAAACTAACAGAACAATCAGGATTATAGTAAGGCAGCTTATTAGCAGACTTACTAGCGACCTTATAGTATTATATACTAATACAGCGCGTACAACCTTATGGATTGTCGCGCGCGCTGAGATGCTTGTTGTAAAAACAGCATCAGCGCAGGTCATGTGGAGTCGCCGGAAAGGAGGTTCAAAATGATCCGTCGAAACCGAAGAAGGCCAAAACCCATCAAGGATTCACCCTTCATGCACCTCTGGCCCGAACTGGCTTACATGCACCGCTCAATCACTGGCCGGACCGACCTGGTCCATTTGCCCCCGACCGCAGCGAGATCCTTGCCTACATGGTCGAAGGGTTCAGTTGCGATATTCCGATGGCCGAAAAAATCTTCCAGTCAGCGCGCAGCAAGGGAGTGATTCGATACAACCCGGAAACCCGACGTTGGTGCGGATGCAAAGGAGGTCAGCCATGAACTCCGACGACTACGCCAAAAAACAGGCGAAACGCGATGGCCAATACGAACGCGACTACGAGGCCTGGGTGAAGTCCATGACCCTCGACGAACGACGTGAGGCGGAGAAGCTAGGACTGCTCAAACCATGCATTCAGCGCCACGGCAATGGTGCTGCGGATCACGACATGGCCGAATCATCGCGGGCCAGTCACACGCCGGACATCGCGGCCTTGGTCGATCACGAGGAGGATACCCCCGAGCCGGCTGAAAACATGGGCGACGCAACCAGGATCCTCCGACACCTCGTTGCGGACATCATCACCGAAGACAACACCCGCCTCACCATCGACTGTCTCGCCATCGCCCTTGGACTTCGGGTCTATGCCGGCGACAGCATGACAACTATCGCCAAACGCCACGGCATCACACGGGCCGCCGTCTCGAAGCGCTGCGTTGACATCATCGAGAGGCTGAAGCTGCCCCCTTCCCGGGCCATGCGCAGCGAGAACGCCCGCAAAATTTACCGCAATTCACAACTCAAACGATACCGCTCACAAAAATCATGAACATGCTCGCCATTCACGACCCCAAATTTTCCATTACGCCCACCGGCATTCAATTCAACGAGGAACTGAGCTTTGAGGAATGGGATGCTCTCGGACAGAAGCTCGCGCCTATAGGGAAGTCCATCGGCTTCATCATCGGTGACTGGATCAACTACGGTGAAGCCCACTACGGTGAAAAGTATGAGGAAGCATTGGTTCGCACTGGACTGGCATACCAGACGCTGCGCCAGTACGCATACGTCGCACGAAAGGTCGAAATGTATTTACGTAAATACAATCTCGACTACTACATCCACGCTACGGTCGCGAAACTGAAGACTGACGAGGAAAAGCAGCATTGGCTGGACATGGCGGATAAGCATAAGCTCAGCGTCCGTCGCCTGCGCAAGTCCATCAACTTCGGTCGCCTCGCCACACCCGAGGAGGTCGAAGGCGATCCTGCCGACAAGGGAGTCATCACTCATCTCGCTCTCATCAACCGGCTGATCCGCTGGTGGAAGCAGACCACGGCTGACGACCCGGTCGATCAGTGGGACGAGGAACAACGCGAGAACGTCAAGAAGGACTTCAAGCTGATCCTCGACATCTACGAGGCGCTCTAACCCAAGCGCAGGGAGGGACGGTCCCAAGCGAGCCTCATACCCTCGCCTCTGCGGGTTCAATTCCCGCCCCTGCAACCACTTTCTCTATCATGACCACACCAACCCAACGAATCTCCCGGCTCCTCGATGAAGAGGCCCGCTTCGTCGCTTATCTGCCAGGGAACATCATCATCGACGTCACACCCGACGTCACCGCTGCGATGGCGGAGGTTCAAACGGGTTCAAATACCCCCGAGGAAGCAAGGAATCTATTGATAACCAACGACTAAGGCGGGGATGTTGCGACCCTCGTCCAATTCCCGTGAAATATTACTTTTTCGATTTCCCACATAACGGAGATCGGGACGTTGACTCCGGTTGCTAGGGGAATGGCTGCATCCAAGTTAGAATCAAGGTTTCTGCTGCTCTGGAGGGTGGCACAAGGTCCGCCTCTGGAGCGGGAAGTGAGGTTCCATACTTCCCGTCGGTGGCGCGCCGACTTCGCACACATGGGAAGCCGAACGCTCATCGAAATCGAAGGCGGAATCTTCCTCCCGGGCGGTGGCCGGCACAACCGGGGCGGCGGCTATGCGAAGGACGCCGAGAAGTATCTCGAAGCCGTGCTCGCAGGCTGGACAGTCATTCGGCTGACGGCTCACCAGCTCGAAGTGGATTTCATCGAGCGGATCGTTGCGCGGCTTCGGCAATCGTCTTCATCGGCAGAAACAGCTTCCGGACAGATCTCCCGAACGGAATGAAGCCGTGCTTTCGATAAAAGTCCGAAGCGATGTCATCCTTGGCATCGACCACAACCAGAGCCGAGGCCACCTGCTGGGTGTTCGCCAGAATCCGCCCAAGGGCATCGACCAGAAGCAGGCTGCCCATGCCGGGATGGTCCACAGCCCGCGCCAGTCTGCCGATCAGCGTTGCGGGGGTGGTAGGGTAGCGTGGCAACTTCTTGGCCGTTTCATTGGGAAGACCGCTTGTTTCGACCGCATACGAGGCAAGCGTGTAGTAGCCGAGGATCGTTTGAGGTTGGTCCTCCCTGACCATGACAAACACCGCCGCGACATGACGCCGCATGTCCTGGGAGGCCTGACGCTGCAGGTAATCATTCAAAGCGGCAACTCCACAGGAAAATCCCCCTCGGTCGTGGGACGGACTCAGGGCTTCGGAACGCAGGCCGTTCATTTCACGGTGACGTTCTGCCGATGGCGGGCGAATGCCTGGGTGAGTTTCCGGTTGGGCTTCGGCGGAGCGAGCATGGTTTTGGCGAATGCCGCGCTGTCCCTGACGCTGAGGTTTAGAACCTCGTGCTCGCGAACCACCTCGGCGGCGCTTTTCTGCAATGTGGCGATGACGAAATCCGTCAGGCTGACTCCCTCAAGGGAAGCCGCGCGCCCGATCAGATCCTTGATCGGTGTTGGAACACGGGCTTCAAGTCGCTCGGTCGTCGGCTTGGCGGGTTGTTTCGCTGTCGTGGCACGCATGCCGCCACCTTCCGGCAATTTGCCG
>JBFZFJ010000262.1:0-14898 GCA_041306405.1 Verrucomicrobiales bacterium
GGCATCAGGGTGAGGCGGCCATCGTGGCTTTGGACGAGCATTTCGGCGACGGCCGCGCAGCCGCCGAAGTTGCCGTCGATCTGGAATGGCGGGTGAAGGCACATCAGGTTGGGGGCACCGCGGCCGATGAGCATCGAAACCAGTTTGGCGGCGCGGTCGCCATCGTTGAGCCTTGCCCAGAAGTTCGCCTTCCAAGCCATCGACCAACCGGTCGAAGCGTCGCCGCGGCGGTCGAGCGACCGGCGCGCGCCTTCCAACAAGTGCGGGGTATTGGCGTTGATTTCGGTGCCGGGATAGAGTCCCCAAAGGTGCGAGCTGTGGCGGTGGCTGACCTCCACTTCCTCGAAGTCCTCCTGCCATTCCATGATGCGGCCGTCCTTGTTGAGCTTGGTGGGGGCGAGGCGGGCACTGGTGGCCGTCAGTTTCTCCGCGAATTCCCGGTCCACGCCGAGCAGGGCGGCGGCTTCGGTGGTGGCTTGGAACAAACCGCGCAAGATCTGCATGTCATAGGTGGAGCCGGCGCACAGCCATGCCTTGATGCGTTTGCCGTCCTGGGCGGTGGTGAAATAGCTGTTTTCCGGCGAGCTGGAGGGCACGGTGACGAGAAAACCGGATTTCGGATCCTCGACAAGCACCTCGGCGCAGAATTCGGCGGCACCGCGCAGAAGCGGATAGTATTTTTTCAAAAACTCCTTGTCGCGGGTGAACTGATAATGCGTCCACACATGCTGGACGAGCCACGCGCCGCATGTCGGGCCGGCCGAGGCCGGCAGGTAGCTGGGCGAGGTTTCAAACCATGGGTTCTGCGTGTGATAAGCCGTCCATCCCGGCGCGTTGAAATAGGCCTTCGCGGTGCGCGCGCCTTCCTTGGACATGCCTTCGAGGAAGCGCATCAGCGGCAGGTGGCACTCCGCGAGGTTGGTCACCTCGGCGGGCCAGTAGTTCATCTGGAGGTTGATATTGGTGTGAAAGTCCCCGCACCACGCCGTATTGTATTCCTCGGCCCAGATGCCTTGGAGATTGGTCGGCCACGGCGAGTCGGGACGCGATCCGGAAACCATGAGGTGGCGGCCATATTGGAAATACAAGGCGGCCAGCGAGGGGTCGGGAGATTTTTCATTCAGCTTCACGCGTTCGGGCGTCGGCAAGGCTGCGTTGGGACCGGCGGGCAGCGTGACCTTGCAGCGCTCCATGGAGGAGGCGTGGTCGGACACGGTGGCGGAGCGCAGCGCGTCGGCGGACTTGCGGCGGGCGGCGGCCAGGCGGTCGCGCACCTGTTTTTCAAAACCGGGATTGCCCAGACTGGTGCCGGCGGAAACCAACAGCAGGACCTCATCCGCGCCCTCGATGGTGATGCCCTGGTCAGTCGTGCGGGTCGTTCCTCCGGTGCTCTCCGCGCCTAACAGCGCTAAAATCCGTGTGCCCTCGCCGCCGCCGCCCGGTTTCTCGAAGGGCAGTTGGCCGACAAGCGCATGGTCGGTTCCGTCCGCTTTCACAGTGGCGTTTTCCTTCCGCGACAAGCCGGCGGTGAACGAGAGCTTTTCCGAACCCGTGGCCATGAACCGGACGACGATCACCTCGTCCGGCTTCGACACGAACACTTCGCGCTTCTGCCCGGCACCGTTCAAGGCGAAGATGGTCGTTGAGACACCTTGGAGCAGGTTCAGGTCGCGGCGGTATCCGGATGCCGCGGCGTCCCCGGACGTTTGGAACCGGATCAAGAGATCCCCAAGAATCTGATAGCAACCGAATTGATTGGGATTCCACCAGCCCTTGGTGCCGTCGGGATACTGGAAATTTTTCTTCAGCAACGCTTCGGCACCGGCCATCTCGCCGGAGAAGATTTTTTCGCGCACTTCCGGCAGGCATTTCCATGCATCGTGGCGGTTCGAGTCATAGGGGCCGCCGGACCAGACGGACGATTCGTTGAGGACGATGCGCCATTCGCCGGTCCCGCCGAAATCCATCGCGCCGAGGCGGCCGTTGCCCAGCGGGCAAGATTCCTGGTAGCTTTTTGCGGGTGCCGTGAACCAAACGCTCATCGGTTCGGCGGGAGGCTCGACGGCAGAAACGAAGGCGGACCCGGCGAGACAGGTCAAAAGCTGCAGTAGGAGCCCATTCATGCGGTTCCATACGCGGCATGCCGCACCGGGATACTGAAATCCAGATCTGTGAGTCATGGGGGAAGGCTGATAGCGACACCGGCTGGCAGCAATCTTATTTGAACACTTGCGCAACAACGGAGAGGGCGCGGACCAGCGGCGCGTGGAGCGGGTGGCCGCGCTTTTGCATCTCCGCCGCTCGCTGATCACCGCAAATCTCGCGTCCGAATATGGCAAACCGATTTTCGCCGTCCCCGGACCGATCGACAAGCCGACGTCCGCCGGTTGCAACCAACTCATCGGCGACGGTGCCACCCTCGTCGCCGATGCCAGTCACCTGCTAGACGACCTCGGCGAACCGCCCTTCGCCCGCAAAGCCAGTATCGCGGAACCCGGCGCGGAAATCCCCGAACTGCCGGAAGAGGAAGCCATCGTTTTCGCTGTCGTGACTGCGGACGAGTCGCCGGTGGATCTCATCATCGAGCGCAGCGGCCTGCCCGCGCATTTGGTGACGGCGACTTTGATGAAGCTTGAGATGCGCCGGCTGTTGCGGGCGTTTCCAGAGTTCCGCTATGCGCGGAGGTGAAGAAAATCACCGGTAACACCCGTCCACGAAATCCACGATCGGCGCAGGGTCGGGCAAGCTGTGCGGGTGGTGATCGCAGCCGGGTTTGCGCATGACCTGGATTTTCCCGCCGAGCGCTTGGTAACGTTTCTCGACGATATCGATGTTTTCGCTAGCAGGAACGGTTTTGTCGGCGTCTCCGACCACGGCGAGGATCGGGACTCCGGCTTTGGCGAGCGGGGCAAGGGTGTCCATGTGATTGGATTCAGCTATCCGGTCGTGCCGCAGGGCAAGGCGCGGATTCTCACCCAGATCAACGCCGCCCATACTCGGGAAGATCTGGAACGCGCCGTCGCGCCGTCGCGGCGTTTGTTGACGTGAGGCGCGAACTCGGAATCCAATGATCAGGGTGCCGCGATCACCCCGACCTCGGCGGCGCTCACATGGTTTTTTTCCACTGCGTGTAGTCCCGTGAACCGGAAGTAGCGGGCAACTACAGGAGGGCTCAGGGGAACGATTTGCTCGATCGGGTTTGCCTTGATGTTCGGAAACTCACCTTCGGCAATTTGCACCCAGCGTTTTCCATCGCGGCTGATCTCGAAGCGATAGCGGTCGGTCATACCATGGGGCGTGCCGTCCTGGCGCGGCAGGTAGGTGAAAGCACCGATCTTGATGTCACTTCCCAGATCGACATCAAAGCTTTGGGGTGGGTTCTTTTCGCCCTCGTTCGGATGGGTGTGCCAGAAGGTTTTAGGATCATCATCAATGGCGTTTGCCGCGTTCCCGGCGGTGGCTGATAGAATTTTCCACGAAGCCTTGGAGCGGTTGGCATCCGGGCCGCTCACTTTTTCGGCGGCTGCGCGGATCACCGGCATCCGGTAAAGTGCGAACTCGGAAAGGCATGGAACCGCGGCGGAATCTGTCAGCCGCAAGCGCAGCTTGTCGGTGGTTGTTGGTTGGGGGAGCCGGATGAGCACCTGCGTGCCGACGGTTTTGCCGCTGTGGATCTTTTTCCAATCGCCATCGATCCAAGCGTCGATCTCAAAGGCATCGACGCGCTGGCCCAGGCGGATTTGCTCACGCAGGCGGATGACGTCGAACGTGGCGGATGTGGACAACCGAATCTCGGCGGTCGGGGTGTGGTTATCATCATCGGCCGCCCAGTAGCTCTCAATGTCGTCATCCGTTAGTTTGCCCGCGGAGTAAGTCGGATCCCCTCCCCTTGCCGGGCCCTCGGCGACGGCTCCAACGGCGAAGTCTCTCGAAAAAAGCGCGTCGCGGGCTTCGCGGAATTCATTCAGTGACTGGATGTCCGGCTGACGGATTTTTCCGTCGCGGTCTGGCGGGACGTTGAGGATGAGGTTGGCTCCGCGACCGACGCAGTCGAACCACAACTGCGTGAGCTTCTCCGGACTCTTTACCTGGCCGTCCTCGCGCTCGTGCCAGAACCAGCCCGGCCGGATCGAAGTGTCGCCTTCCGCAGGGACCCAGCTTATTCCGTGGCGGACGCCGGTGGCACCCATGCCGCCGGCACCCCACGTGTGCCAGTGCGGGTAGCCGACGTGGCCCTTTTCGGAGCCGCCCCAGCGGGCGTCTCCAGCTCCCCAGACCACGCAGTCCGGTTGCAATTCGCGGGTCATTTTCACCACTTCCTGAAACTGATAGTAGTTCTCGGGAATGGTTCTCGATTCCCTGGCCCCGCCGTAGAATCCGTCGCCACCGTTCGCGCCGTCGAACCAGATTTCAAAGATCGGCCCGTAGTGGGTGAGGACCTCGCGGATCTGCTCGTGGAAATCCTTCACATATCCTTCGCGACCGTATTCCGCGTGATTGCGGTCCCACGGCGAGACATAGATGCCGAGCTTGAGCCCTTCCGCTTTGCAGGCGGTGGAGAACTCCTGGACGAGATCGCCCTTGCCGTCTTTCCACGGGCTTTTTGAAATGTTATGGGCCGTCGTCCTGGTCGGCCACAGGCAGAAGCCGTCGTGGTGTTTTGCGGTTAAGATCACGCCCTTCATCCCGGCGTCCTTGAACTGGCGGACGATCACCCGCGCGTCGAAGGATGAGGGATTGAACAGTTTCGGGTCCTCGTCGCCATATCCCCACTCGCGGTTGGTGTAGGTGTTGAGCCCGAAGTGGACGAACGCGTAGTATTCCATGCGTTGCCATTGAACCTGGCGTTCATGCGGCAGGGCGCCGAAGGGAGTCGGTGGCTCGACGGCGTGGAGTGACCCGCTGATAGCGAGAGCGGTGAGGGGCAGGGTGAAGTAGTTTCGAAGATTCATGGAAGATGCGGTGGCGGATTAGGATTGTTAGCGAATAAAAGCTAGATGGTCAGAGGCGGGGATTCGTCCAGCCTGGTTTTACAACAAACTGACTGTGAGCAACAAACACCCCCGCCGTCGTAACGAGTCCCGGAACGCTGGTGCATCCCGCGGCGATACCGCCGATGGGATTGATGAATTTGCGACGAAAGGTGAATTCTTGAGTCATTGACTGATGGTGATTGGAACTTGAAAGTGGCTGCCTGTCAGTTGGTGTTTTTGAAAAATCCAGCGTGCGGGCTCTTCGGTTCGGGCAGCATGGTTTTCGAGCTTCGGCACCGTCGGATTGTCGCCGTAGATCGAGGCGGAAGACTCGAATACCTGCTTCTTCACACCGGCAGCCGAAGCTTCTTCCGGCACGTTAAGCAGTCCGTGATGATCGCCTGGGAATCATCATACATCGTGTCCCCGGTCAGATTGACTCGGCCCGGCCCGATACGCAGCTGCTCGTCCCAGGTCCAGCCGAGGTGGGCGAGAGCGGGTTCGATGAGTTCCTTGCAGGTGGTGCGTTCGTTGCGGGACATGGGATGAGGATGGGAAATCTAGCGGGGCAGGAAATGTAGAATGTTGGGGTTCAAATACGGGTGGCGATGCTGCCATACATCGCAGGGACCGTGCCAGAACCCGAATTCTGATTTAAGTGACTTAAATTCAATGCTTTGAATCCTTGATTGGACTCGGGGTGTGCCCCTAAAAATCAATCTTTGTTGATGGCTGGATCTCATTTCGTTGAAGTTTCCGAAGAGGATTCGGGATTCGCGGTGGCGTTGAAGGTTTTTTCGAAGTCGGCGGCGATGGTGATGATTTCCTCGAATGAAGGAGTCTTGCCGAAGAACATCGGGCCAAGCATGGCGGCGTAGTCGGATTTCCAGTCGCTTAGATGTTCTGTGGGCGGCGTGAGCCGGAAGCTGCCGGGCTTGTGGGTGGTGTAGTCCACCCAAGAGAAGCGAAAGAAGAGTTCACGATGCTCGGCGACCCGCTCGAAGAGGGCCGTTTGAGCCAGGGCCTTTTCGCCGACACCGGCTCGGAGGAGGCACCAGAGGTCGTAGTAATGGCGGACCATGCGGAATTTTCGAGGCTTGCCCGGCGGGCGGAAGGTTTCCTCGTGGAGCAGGCAGGCTTTTTCCCAAAACGTGCGCTCGGCGGCGAGCACCCGGACGACGCAGGATGGTGCCGGGTCGAGCGTGGGAAAGTGCTCTGTCACATACGGCTGGATGGACTTCTCCTCGTGAGGTCAGTCGTCCGAGCGTGCGCCGAGTTCGATTTTCACAACAGGGCGGACGTATGCCGCCGCGCTGGCTGGGAAGACCGTGGGATAGTGGAAGAGCAGGCACTGGCCGTCGGGTATGTCGGGATCGACTTCGAGTTGCCAGCCTGTTTCACCGAGAGCGTTTTGGATTCGGGACGCGAGGATGGGTTGCAGCATTCCCTGGACCCAATCGCGGCAGGCGTCCATGAGTGCTTCGAGACGCGCCTTGCGCTGTTTGTTCGAGGGAGCCTTGTCTGGTGCGGCATCTCCACCGAAGCCGAGAACCTCCTTGTCCACGATGAGATCGATGTCCTCGGAAAAGCGCTCGATGAGTTTCCAGGCCTTAGAAAGCGAAGTGCCACCCTTGAAGGTGATGTGGCCACCAATGTCCGGATCCGAGAAGATTTCGCGCAGCGTCCAGCATACCCAGAAGTCCTTTTCCACGCTGGCGGCGTCGAGGCCCATCGCCCGGTTCACTTCAACGTAAGCGTCGAGTTGGTCGGCGGGGGTGAGCTTCAGCAAGGCATCCATGGTTCAGGCGGCTGGCAGGTCTTTGGCCACGCGGTGGAAAATGTCGGCGATCCAGGCGGGAGCGCTGGCGGCATCAGCAGGAAGGGCCGCGCGGTCGGCCGGGGAAAGGTTTCGCCGGAGCTTCGAAATGACGTCGGCATCCACGCCACGTTTTCCTATCCAGCGCAGGGCGAGGATGACCTGAGCGCTTTTTGGGTTTTTCGTGGAAACGAACCGCGGGGAAACGTGGCGGAGGACGATTTCGGAATTACCGCTGCGGATGCGGCGGTTCGGGCCGGTGGTCAGGTGCCAGCTCCGCATGGGCACCTGGTCACTGAGGCCGAGCACATTGGCCGCGTGGGCACCGGTGGGGAATACGTCGCCGCCAGCCTTGCGCTGAACCAAATCCTGCATGGCGTCGTAGCTGGGACCAAGCGAACCGAGCGCCGGGTGGTTTCTGGGCTGGTGGTAGAGGCCACGCCCCGCACGACGGACGAGACCGCTTTTGCAGTTGCGGGAAAGGGCTTTGTCCACTGCTGCCCGCGACCCAAGATCGATGAAATCCATCGGAGTCCATACACGGTCCTGCGGCCCCGTTCGAGGATCGCGGCGTCAATGGAATCAACATGCTTTTTCATGGTCGAGTGACTTTTCGACCGAAGTTCTACTGCTTTTTCTGACGAAATCAAGAGCATAGATGGAGTAGTATTATTGAAGATTCCGAGATTTCAGGAACTGGTTGATTGCTTGTGGAGTGATACCAAGAAGCCTGGCAGCCCGGGCCTGGACGTCGCCGCCGAGCTCCATGGCGCGGCGGATCAGGTGGAGTTTGATCTCATCGACAAACTCATTCACCTTGAAACCCTCGGACGGATCGGGGAGCGCAGACATGGGATTGGGCCGCATGGGAGCTTCGAATCGCAGGTCTTCAGGGTTGATCACCTTCCCGGGAGTCAGCATGGCGGATTGCTGGATGACGCGGCGGAGCTCGCGGACGTTGCCGGGCCACGGGTAACGAACGAGTTCGGTGATGTAAACGTGCAAAATTAGAAATCTGTTAGCATCGCCGGGGAGCTGCAATTTCAAGGCCGGGGGAACGCGCGCGAGTACATCCACGATCACGCTTGCCGAAGAGCGTCGATTATTGCCCTACAATTGCCCTAGCACGGAATTCCGCTAGATTGAAAACCTTCATAACTCACTCATCATAAAGGTGGGCCCGCAGGGATTTGAACCCTGGACCAAGGGATTATGAGTCCCCTGCTCTAACCGCTGAGCTACAGGCCCTGTATAGGATTGCTCGTGTTTTTGTGTTGTTTGTATCCCGGTTTGCCACACCGCGCGAAAGAACAACACACAAAACCACCGAACACATGACAATCACACGGAAAACCGACAGTAAAGTCGCCCGCTTGAAGCGGACGAAGCCGGAATAGGTGTCTTGTCACGCAAACGGCGTATATCGGGTTCGGATCAAGGTCAATGGGAAGTCGAAGGAGCGGGTTTCAAATCCGGTGGGGTCGGCCAAACTGCCGGGGAAACGGGCGAGATGATGTGGCGCGAACCGGCTGTGGATGCCCCACGAGTGCACAGCCACGGGGATCGCGGTAGGGTGGGGGACGATGCCGGACGCGCTGATCCACGAGACCGCGGCCTATTTGCTGTAGCACGCCCGGGCGAAGATGGAGGCCAGCGCGGCGCGGGTGCTGGAGCGGTTGCAAATGGAAACGTTAGGAGTGGCGGCGTTGCGCGGCTTGTCGGACGCGAAGGTTTTCGGCGCCTATCTGGACCGCTGCGATACGATGTTCGATTTCGAGTGGGGCGGTTTCGGCGGAGTGTCCAAGTTTCCGCAGGTGGCTTTTGCGCCGGGTGCGGGCGGGGGGGTGACGCTTTGTGACGGCGTCACGTGTCGTCCGTTTCCGTGATGAACTGCGCCCGGCGTTTGATTTTCTGCATCAGCCAGCCGAGCACCGGGTGCTCGCCGTAGAGCACGAACGAGGCGTCCCATTGGTCGCGTTGTTCGCAAATCCGCCCGTCCGGGGCGAAGCGGAAGTGACTCATGCCGGGGATGACCCGCTCGATTCCGTTCTGCGGGTAGCTCATGGTCCAGAGGAAAAATCCGGTGCGGTCGTCGGCATGGGCGTCCAGCACTTTGAAGGAAATTTTGGGCATTTTCTGGAACCACTTGGAAAGCACCACGCGCAATTGCGTGAGGCCGCGGACTTCGTGGATCGGGTCGTAGAAGGCGATCCCCGGACTATAAATGTCACCCAGTCGCTCCAGTTTCCCGGGAGACATTTCCATGAACAGGTCCGCCACGGCGGCCATCGTGTCGGGGCAGTGCAGGGCCATGTGGAAAGAAAGCACGGATTCCGGGATGTGGCATCCGTGATTTTTCTCACCAGTGGAAAATCACGGGCGGCACGATGATCCGGACATTTCCACCCTTACGGTCTTCGCTTTCCTCGACGGCGGTGACGGTATCGTTTTCAAACTCGACGGCGGTCTTGCCTTTCTCCTCCTGGGTCACGCTGACGAGCCGCCGGTAGGCCTGGCCGGTGACGCGGTCGATCTCGGTGACGTAGTTTTTGATTTCCTCGTATTCGATGAATTCCCAGCGCCCGGATTGGCCGGTGGCGGTTTTTCGCAAGGAGGTTTTGGTCGGTTTGCCTTTCGCGAGCGCCACTTCGTCGAGGGTCATGCCGGCAGCGACTTGTTTGTTGTCGATGAGCGCCTGGACTTGGATCTGCCGTTGGTAGAGTTGTTTGAGGTTCGCGACGAATTCGGGATCGGTGGAGGAAAACGCCCAAGGCGCGACCCAGCCGGAAATCCCCTCGCGCGTGCCCTGGCCGCGGACCCGGTAGATTTTATCGGTGATGGCCTCGAGGCGGACGGTCTGGTCGGCTTTGAGGGTGCCGAGGCGTTGCTTGCCTTCCTTATCGGAAAAAACCGGGGCTTCCTTGATGACCTTTAGCTCGACCGGTTTCTTCAGCGCTTGCTCCATGTAAACGACCGAGGGGTCGGTATCGAGCAGCGATTTCCGCCCGGCGCGCTTGGTCTGGGCCTGCATCGGGAGAACGAGCATGGCGGCGATGAGGGTAAAAAGTCCCGGCTTCATGGGAGGGAAGGTAGTGGTTTTTTTCCAAAGCGGAATCCTCATTTCGTTCCGACGTCGCGGGCGGTGGATTATTCGACGATTATTCGCGATTGGACGTTTGCCAATCTTGATTCATGGTCCGCGCATGCACTCGCAGGGCCCGCTTTCACAGAAGATTTTCGCCGTCGCCAAGGAATTGATCCCGGGTGGGGTGAACTCCCCGGTGCGGGCGTTTCGCAACGTCGGCGGCGAGCCGTTTTTCATCCGCCGCGCCGCGGGCAGTCGCATCGAGGACATCGATGGCAAGCACTACATCGACTACATCGGCTCGTGGGGGCCGAATATTCTCGGCCACGCGCCGGTCGCCATCACCAACACGATCCACGAGGTGGCGAAGAGCGGGATTTCTTTCGGCATTCCCAACATGTTCGAGGTGGAAATGGCGCGCACGATCCGTGATTGGGTGCCGTCCGTTGAGAAAGTCCGCATGACGTCATCGGGTACCGAAGCGACGATGTCCGCCATCCGTCTGGCGCGGGGCTTCACGAAACGCGACTACATCGTGAAATTCAACGGCTGTTACCACGGCCATAGCGACTCGCTGCTAGTCGCCGCCGGTTCCGGGGCGCTCACTCATGGCGAGCCGGATTCGGCGGGGGTTCCGAGGGCGTTCGCGGAGAAGACCATCGTCCTTTCCTATAATGATCCTGAAGCTCTTGAAGCGCTTTTCGCTGCGCGGGGTGAGGAAATCGCGGCGATCATCGTGGAGTCTTATCCCGCGAACGCCGGTTTGGTTTTCCCGAAAGCCGGCTACTTGGATCTGCTTTCCTCGATCACGAAAAAGCACGGCGCGCTCCTGATTTTCGACGAAGTGATGACCGGCTTCCGTCTCGGCAGGGCGGGGGTGCAAGGACTGGAAAATCTCACGCCGGATCTCAGTTGTTTCGGCAAGGTGATCGGTGGCGGCCTGCCGGTCGGGGCCTTCGGCGGGCGGGCGGACGTGATGAACATGCTCGCGCCGATCGGCCCGGTCTATCAGGCTGGGACCTTGAGCGGAAATCCACTCGCGATGGCGGCCGGCCTTGCCCAGCTCCGTGAGTTGCACAACCGCTCCGGTTTCGCCCGGCTCGAGCAGCTTGGCGCGCATTTCGAAAAAGGCCTGCGCCAGCTTCTCGCGGAAAAAGGCGTGCCCCACCGCTTCAACCGCGTCGGGTCGATGTTCTGCCTGTTCTTCACCGACCGGGAAATCGTCAACGTCGATGACGTGATGAAGCAGGATTTGGAGTTCTTCAAAAAGTTCTTCTGGGGGTGCCTTGACAAGGGGATTTACCTCGCGCCGTCACCTTACGAAACCGGCTTCATTTCGCTCGCCCACACCGAGGCGGATCTGGATGACACGCTCACGGTGTTCGGCGAGGTCTTGGGCGGAATTTAGGAACGCGAGATTCCGGGTTGCGCGCCCGGCAAGCGGCGGGCAGGCTGCGGTCGTGATCGCTTGCGTCTGGCGCAGGTGAAATTTTTCCCCTGAATGATGAATAAACCCATTGATGAGACGTCGAAGGTCGCGCAGGAGCCTGTTGGTTCTGTCGATCCGGATGCCATCATGACCGATCCGGACGATGATTTCCGACTGGTTGCACTGGCGCAACAAGGGGACACGCGCTCTTACGACGAGCTCGTGACCCGGCACCGGGGAAGGATATTCGCCATGATCCGCAACATGATTCATCAGGAAGCCGACGCTTGGGACCTCTCGCAAGAGGTCTTCATCAAGGCTTGGCATGCCTTGCCGAAGTTCGAGGCGAAGGCGAAATTCTCCACCTGGCTCTATCGAATCGCCCACAACACCGTTTACGACTGGGCGAGGAAGCGGAAGATCGAAAGCGCCGGTGAGTTCAACGACGAGATTTTCGAGCGGGAGCGGATTGATTCCGCCTCGTTCACCACCCCGTCCGGCGGTGAGATGCCGGACGCCACCATGGCGAACGGCGAGCTGCGGGTGAAAATCCAGATCGCACTCGGCAAACTTTCTCCCGACCACCGGGAAGTGGTGCTCCTCAAAGACGTGCAGGGGCTTTCCTACAAGGAAATCGCTGAGGCGATGTCGAGCACGCTGGGCACGGTGATGAGCCGGTTGTTTTACGCACGTCAGAAACTCCAAGCATTGCTAAAAGATGAATACGAATCCCGATGAAGCAACGCTGGCCCTGTGGCTGGACGATGAATTGGCAGGCGCGGATCTCGCCGCGGTCGAGGGGTGGGCGCTGACCCGGCCGGAACAACTCGCCGCCCGCGAGGAGATCCGCCGCTGGCGGGCGACGGTGGCTTCGGCCATGCCGGCATTCGAGGAACCGCCGTATCCGGACTTTTTCAACAGCCGCGTGCTGCAAGCCATTCGCGAGCCGGCCCCGGCGCTTGCACTGCGGGCGAGATCGTTTTCCTGGAAATCCTGGTGCATGCCAATGGCCGCCTGCGCGGGAATGGCCCTCACTTTTTGGGCAGGAACGAAAGCGACAACCACTCCTGAATACGACGTGGCGGGTGCGCCCAAGGCGATCCCCGTCGAGCCGGTTGTTTACACGCCGGAAAACGGGGTGGACGCCGAGTGGTTCGCGAGCAAGGAGGCTTCCGCCACGGTGATTGTACTCAAAGGTGTGGCGGCGATCCCAGATGACACCGATTTTTCCGCAACGGTTTATTTGCCAGCGGAGCGCGAGATCGACTCCACGGCGAACCGCGAGGTGAAACCCGCAATGGAAACGGAGCAATGATGATCCGACGCGAATGGCTCCGCGTTGCGGCGGCTGTGATGCTTTGTTCCAACATCGGCTTTTCCCAGGAAGATCCGGGAAAGGCCAACATCGGGTGGGTCGGGGTGACCGTCTATCACGCGACTAACGGTGACCCCGAGGTGGCGGGTGCCAAGACCGCCGCGGTGACGCAAGAGATCGAGAAGCGCTTGCGGGGCGAAGAGCGGCTTCGGTTCAAGAACTACCGGTTGCTCGGGCAGGACGTGCAGCCGTTGTTGAGGAGTTATGAAAGTTGGGCGCAGCCCTTGAAGCCGTCGGACGAGGTGCTGGTCCGCTTTGAAGCGCGCAGCCAACCCACCCGGCAGGCGACGGGGTTGGATCTTGAGCTCTGGCTCAGTCGGAAAAAGATCCTGAAGACGGATGCGCGGCTCGAAGGAAACCGGCCGCTTTTCATCCTTGGCCCCGAGTGGCGTGGCGGGCGCTTGATCATCGGGGTTGCCCTTGCGCCGAAGAAAAATCCGGGCTCATAATCCAGCCATGAGAATTGGAATCTTCATTTGGCTGGCGCTCGTGGTTTTCACCCAAGCCGGAGGTTTGGAATTCACCGAGACGCTCAAGGAGGTTAACGCCGGGGCTGATGCGACCCTCGTGACCACGGAGTTCAGCTTCACGAACAAGGGCGACAAGCCCGCTTCCATCACGAAAAGCGATCCGGGATGCTCCTGTTTGAAGGTCGAGATTTCGGGCGGCAAACTCAGATATGCGCCGGGTGAATCCGGTGTCGTGCGGGCGACATTCGAGATGGGGAATTTTTCAGGAACCGTCGATAAAATGGTGGCTTTGTGGATTGACGATGATCCTGCGGACAAGCCTTCCACGCGGCTAACTGTCCGGGTCCACATTCCCGTGCTGGTGGGAGTGGAGCCGAAAACCTTGAAGTGGGATCTCGGCACGAAGGCTGATCCACAAGTCATCCGGATTCAAATGGCCGAGGGCAAACTCATCCACGTGACCGGAGTGACGTCCTCTTCCGAGTCGTTTGCGTGCGAGTTGAAGACCGTCGAGGAAGGCAAGAAATACGATTTGGTGGTAACGCCCGGGAGCATCGACGCGCCGGGATTGGCCGTGATCCGGATCGAGACGGATTGCGGGATTTCCAAGCATCGCGTCCAGCAGGCGTTCGCCGTGGTGCGCAAGCCGTCGCCGCCACAAACGCCGCTGAAGCCATGAACGGGCTCGGGCAGTTAGCCGCGATTGTCGGCATTGCCCTGGCGGCGGCCGGGGGAACTTATTGGATCAAAGGGCCACCGGCGCGGACACTGTCCTGCGATCCGGCCACTTTGAAACCCGGCGAAGTGTGCCTCGAACAAGTTTCTCCCGATGCGAAAGTGTTGTGGGTGGACGCGCGCTCGCGGAAGGATTGGGTGAAGAACGGGCTTCCCGGCTCCGTGCTTTGGAATCTCGATCCCGGCGAAGACATGCAGGCTTTCGAGGTGGATGTAGCGATGCGGATCATGGAAACGCCACGGGTGATCGTCTATTGCGGCGATGAAAACTGCGGGCTCAGCCATCAGATCGCGGATAAGATCCGGGGCCTGCAACTTGGCGCGGAAGTCTCGGTATTGCGTGGTGGCTGGCGCGCGCTGAGCGAGGCCGGACGGATCAAGGATTCCAATCCAAAGTCTTGAGGTCGATCGCCTCGAGATAAGGCGTCTCCGGCCGGTCTTCGACATTCCACCGGAGCATCACGGTGCAGGCCTTGGCCTTGCCGTAGCTGAGGCTGTAAGTGCCGTCTTCGAGCATCATGCCGATCTTGGATTGTCTGCCGAAGAAGGCGCGGGCGATTTCCTTGGTATTGTCCCGCGGCAGCAGTTTGAGAGTGAGTTTCTTCTCGCGGTTCGGAACGTGCTCGTCATTGCAAGAGGCCACGGCGGAAATGGTGACTTGGAAAACGCCCGCCTTGTCGGACGGGGTTTTGGCGTAGGCGGCGAGACGTCCGCCGAATGAGTCGAGAAACGGATCCACCACGATTTTTGGCGCGCCGGTCCCCCGGGTCCTGATGAGAATCATTTGGGGATTGATGGGCTTGTCGTCCGCGTCGAAATCCACATTGTGATAGAAATCGACCACTTGTTCGACCGCGTTGCTTTCCTGGGCGTCGATCTCGATCCGACTCGTCGCCGGAAGGGGGGCGGCGAGACAGGATTTGGCGAGTTCGGCTTCCGGCGTCTGGGTTTCGATCATCGGCAGGCGCTCGGCGAGCGTTTTGGCGGCAAGGAATTTCTCCAACACCTCCATGGC